>NZ_CEXZHP010000022.1:0-14145 GCF_982775275.1 Nitrosophilus sp. | reverse complement strand
CTTTTTCGACAATTAGCATATTTTTTAAATTTTTCAGCTTGCTTTCTAAATTTTTTAAGCTTTTTTTATCGATATAGCTATCTAAAGCTATAACCTGCTCATTTTCTACAACTTTAGCTTCTAACTCAAGTCTACTTTTTACCACTTTTGCCCCAACATCGGCTTTTATTGAGTAGATTTCAAAAGGTTCGATTTTGGCCATGTGTTCATTTGCCCATAAAATAATAGATAAAAAAAGAAAGTATATCTTTTTCATTTAATCTCCGCACTTTTTAGTTGATATTTTACTATAATAATAGAAAAAAAATATTTAGGATAAGTATGGAAAATAAAACTATATTTAGTGAAGCTCAAAAACTTAAGAAAAAACTAAAAGAGAAGATTTTTGGACAAAATGAAGCGATAGATGAAGTAGTAGATGCTTTGATTCATATAAAATTTTCTCCGATAAAAGAGAATTTTAAAGCTATTTTTACCTTTTTAGGTCCCCATAACAGCGGAAAAGTATATCTTGCTACACTATTAGCCAAAGAAAGCAGTGAGTTTGAAAATATTAAAGTTTTTGATATGGCAGAATTTACCGACCCAAATGATCAAAAAAAACTTATCGGTGAATATGGAAGTTTAACAAATTTTGTAAAAAAATATCCAAAATCGATAGTAGTTTTTAAAGATATCGATAAAGCAGACAATGTTATTCAATTATCTATTTTAAACTATATAAAATCACCTTTTGAAGAGAGTGGAGTCGATTTTAGTAATGTTTTAATAATTTTTACCTCAACTTTGGGCTCAAGTTACATTAAAAGAAAAGATTTTTTACAGTTTTATAAAAAAGATAAAATAAAAGCCGAAGCAAAAATAATAGAACATATATCAAAAGAGAAAAAAGTTATATACGACGTTGTAGAAAGCGCAATAGATCCGGAACTTTTATCAACAATCGTTCAAAATTACATTATACTTTTTAAACCTTTAACAATCACGGCAATTAAAAAAATCGCTCAAAAATCTTTAAAAGAGAGCATCGATATATTTGAAAAAAAGAGTGACATAAAAGTAGATATAAAAAATAAAACAGATTTTATAAAACTTCTTGTCTACTCTTTTTCGCCCTATATAAACGCAAGAAGAATACACAAAAAACTCCCAGATTTCTTGCTTGATATAATAAATAGATTTATTAGCGATAAAAAAATACCCAAAAAAATAGAGTTTCATATAGGTTTAGAAGCTGAAAATTTTCTAAAAAATATAAAAAATGAAGAACTTTTTACAAAAGAGCTAATTAAAAGAAATGAAACCGTTGATCTTGATTTTAGATCAAAATATCAAAACGATATTTTAATAATAACGGTAGATAACGCACACAAAACAAAACTTCCTTCATATATCTCTCCATATGAAAAACCGGCACTTTTATATTCAAATATAACATTTGATGATGTTGCCGGACAAAAAAACGTAAAAAAAAGTTTAAAAGAGATAATTGAAGTTTTAAAACATCCAGAGCTAATAAAAAAATTCTCAATTGATATGCCAAAAGGCATGCTGCTATATGGACCAAAAGGCGTAGGAAAAACACTTCTTGCTTTGGCTTTTGCCAAAGAAGCAAACCTTCCTTATATCTATTTAACAGGAAGCGATCTTTTTGATGAGGCTCTTATAAAAGCCGCTTATCAAAAAGCAAAAGAGTTTGCTCCGGCTATCATATTTTTGGACGAAATAGACACAAAAGGGCTGATCGAAGGAGTCTATACAACAATGCCAGTTGAGGCTTTAATCAATGAGATTGACTCTTTGCTTCAAAATCCCGAAGAGTTTGTTTTTACGATAGCCACAGCTATAAATAAAGAGGAGATCAATAAAAATCTAATAGCTCCCGGTAGAATAGATATATTTGTTGAAGTCCCAGAGCTAGATATGGAAGCAAGAAAATTTTTTATTAAAAAAATATTGCAAAAACCAAATGACGGTAAAATCGATATAGATAGGGTTGCAAGATATATGTCTGGAATGAGTGGATATGAGATGCAAAGAGTAGGCAAAGAAGCAGCTTTATATGTCATTAGAAAAAAATTAAAATATATAACAGAAGATATATTGATTGAACAGATAAACAATATAAAATATGGATATAAACTTGAGAAAAAAAGAATAGCAAATTTTGAAAAAGATCTTCGCAAAACCGCATATCATGAAGCAGGTCATGCAGTGATCTCATATATTTTACTTCCCGATATCAAGATCGAACAGGTTACTATAACTCCAAGAGCCGAAGCTTTGGGCTTTGTCTCATACACAGATCAAGAATTTATTACAAATATATCAAAAGAGGAACTGTTTAACGACATATGCGTAGCGTTAGCTGGAAGAATCGCCAAACTAAAAAAATTTCCTCAAGAAGGGATAGACACAGGAGCAGCACAAGATCTTGAACAGGCTACTTGGGAGATATATAACGCAATTGCAAACTTTGGAATGGATGAAGAGATTGGATTTGTTCATATTGATACATTAAATCAAAATGTAAGTAAAACACTTTTTAAAGAAAAACTTGAAGAGAGAATCTCAAAATGGATACAAGAAGCTACGGCAAAAACCGAGCTTCTTGTAGATAAATATTGGGAAAAGATAGAAAAGGTGGCACAAGAGTTAATCAAAAAAGAGATTATTGACGGGAATGAGCTTAGAAAAATTATGCAAGAGTCTTAAACCACTCTATCTCATCAAGTCTCTCCCAAGGATACTCTTTGAGTCCCACCTGTCCAAAAGCCGCCGTTTTAACATAGGTAAATCCATGTTTTAAAGGCTCATCCAATCCAAACTTTTTGGTTATCCATAAGGGAGTTAAAGGAAATTTATCTCTTATTATATTTGAGAGTTCCTCATCTTTTAATGAGGTTTTTGAGCTATTTAACGTATTTACCGTCACACAAAGAGGCTTTGCTCTTCCTATAACATAAGATATCTCAACCAAAGCTTTTTTAGCAAGACCCGCCGCAACTATATGTTTAGCAAGCCATCTTGCCGCATACAATCCGCTTCTATCAACTTTTGTATAATCTTTACTACTTTGTGCTCCCCCACCTATTGGAGCATAAGCTCCGTAAGTATCTGCAACCACTTTTCTACCTGTAAGTCCAGAATCTGCTATTGGACCGTGAATCACAAATTTTCCCGTTCCATTTATAATAAACTCTGTCTTATCATCTATCATATTTTTAAAAGAGATGTTATTTAGTATTTTTTCTTTTATAGCTTTTTTTATATCTTCTTCGCTAAAATCCTCACTATGGGACTGAGCGACAATAATCTTATCTACTCTTTTTGGACTATTTTTTTCAAAATTATCCCTATTTTCATAATCCAATACTATCTCGGTTTTTAAATCTACTCCAAATATAAGGGGATTATTTTTAGCGTTATAATATAAAATATCTCTTATCTCTCTTGCCATTTCTAAAGCCATCGGCATATAATTTTTAGTCTCATCCGTAGCAAAACCTATCATCATCCCCTGATCGCCAGCACCAATCTCTCCCTCTTTATCCACTCCGATACTTATATCTGGAGATTGCCTACTTACATAAACTTCATAATTTAGTTCATCTGGATATATTGTTTGAGAGTTTGTAAATCCTCTTTCTGGATACCCTATAAAATCCAAAGCATCTTTTGCACATTTTATATAAAACTCTTTTTCTATATTTTTAGATACTTTTACTTCTCCACCTATTATTATATTTTTTCCTACTACAAAAACTTCTGTGGCGACTCTTGCATTTTTATCGATTTTTAAAAGTTCATCAACTATCTTATCCGCAATAATATCGGCACATTTATCGGGATGTCCCGGCGAAACCGACTCTGAAGTATATAGATACATATCTCTCCTCTGTTTTTTTGTGGTATTATAACAAATGAAATATTATCTAAAGGAGTTTTATATGACAAATGAACAGTTAAAAGAGTTTGAGGAAATACTCTTAAAAAGAAAAGAAAAGGTAGAAAAAGAGCTTGAAAATTTAAGAGAAGAGGTTGAAAGCTTAATCGCAGATGACGCTATAGACGATATGGAAGATATGGTTGCTTTAGAAAATATGGATAAAGACGATCAGGCTCTTATAAAAAGACTCGAAGAGGAGCTTAAAGAGATCAATAAAGCTCTCATAAAAATCAAAAACGGAACTTACGGAAAATGTGAGGATGGAACCGATATACCTTTAGAAAAACTTTATGCGGATCCTTTATATACTTGTTAAAAGGTAAGTTATGAGAGAAAATTTTCAAGAGTATAAAGAAAAGTTAAAAGAGATTGTAAAATCTAAAGGTCTTAAATACTCTACCCAAAGAGAGGATATTTTAAAAGTTTTATACAATTCTAAAAAACATTTAACACCAGAAGAGATATACAACGAAGTAAAAAAAATAAATAGCAATATAGGGCTGGCTACCGTATATAGAGCTCTCTCTTTTTTGGAAAAAGAAGGACTTGTAAACTCCATATCTTTTGGAGTTGAAGGTAAAAAATATGAGCTAAATAGAGGACATCATCATGATCATATGATATGTCTTAATTGTAATAAAATAATAGAGTTTTTTGATGAAGAGCTGGAAAAATTACAAGAAAAGATTGCTAAAGAGCACGGCTTTAAACTGATTACCCATGAACTAAATATGTATGGTTTATGCGAAAATTGTAAGAATGAGGAGAGTTAGCTTCTCATTCTTTTAAAATGAACAATCCAATGAAAATATAAAGTCAAAATGAAAAAAGGGGTAAAAATTGAAATAATAGGAATAAGATTTAACAAAGAGGCAACAAAAGCGATAATATATATAAATACTCTATGTTCTTTTAACTCCTCATACTCATAATCTGCACAAAAAAGAGCACAAACCCCTAAAAACGCCGATTCTTTGTATAACCATGTCCATAAAAACAAAACTATTAAAAAATTTGCCACAGGAACAAAAAGAACTGGAACTGCGGCAATTAAAAAAATAATAAAAAAAAGCCCATCCCTTAATAAAATAGTATAGGCCTTTGAGGATTTAATATGAGATAAAATTGAAATATCTGGATAATGAATCTCTTTTAAGGTAGTTAGATACGGCTCTTTAAATATAAATACCGTTAAATAGTGGGTTATAACAAAAAAGTTATAAAAAATATATATCGCCAAAAGGTATGCGACTCCCTGATCTACTGTTTCAAAAGGAAGCCAAGTTAAAAGTTTTTGAATACCAAAATATATGCTATTCCATTTAAATATTATGACTAAAGCCCAAAATATCGATATAAGCATTATCAAAAATATATTTAAAAATTCAAAAAATCTGCTTTCAACATTTTTATAAAAAAATAGATTAAAAAGCCCTACTATAAACGCATACGTAACCATGCCGGCTAAAAACCAAATAAAAAAAGCTATAACAAATGCTCCGTTAGCCCTAATGATAGAAAAAGGTATCCATGTTATTATTTTTGAAGTATAGGCTACCACAATATCCCATAAAGCCCAGCCAATACCAAGCCATAGAAAAAAAATAGGAATGCCGGTTATTAAGGCAAGTTTTATCGTCTCAATACTTAAAACATCTTTTATCGCTTTTATAAAAAAGTAGTTAAATTTAACCATCTTAATCCTTTTTTTATACTCAACTTTAATGATATAATAAATTAGATAAATTTTTTTATAAAAGGTTTCTATGAAAAAGATATTTTTTCTTTTTTTAATTATTTTATATTCATATAGTGCGGATATAAATAAAACTATCGCAACAACCAATAACCCTAAAATTTATGAATCTCTGCTTTTAAAAATAAAATCCCAAGATCAAAATAGCTCAGAAATAAAACTTCAAGAATCCCTCTTATATAAACTAATAAATATAACAAAATATAAAAAAGAGGAAAAAAGATTTTTATTTAAAAAAGCAAAAGATCCAAAAGAGTATATAGATCAATTTTTAAAGATTATTGAAATTTATACCGATTATTTGAAAAAATTAGAAGATTTAAGAGAAAAAGAAAAAAAATTAAATATTATAAAATCTACATTAAAGCAGATTGAGAAAAAAGATAAGAAATTTCTTACTTTACAACTACAATATGCTTTTTATTATAAAACATACAAAGAGTTATTAAATATCACTCAATATATAGAAAAAAATATAGATAAATGGATAAAAAAATTATCCAAAAACATTGATGAGATTGTTTTTGGAAAAATTGATATAAAAAAAGATATAGAAAAAAAAGAAAAAGAGTTTAAAGAGCTAAAAACAAAAATACAAGAGTATAAACTTGAATATGAAAGATTGAATCTTTTAGATAAAAAAGAGAGATTAAAAAAAGTTGAAAAATCGTTAAAAATATTGGATAAAAAAAGAGTTCAAATCGTTAAAGATATAATTAAAAGCTATCTGTATCTATTTTTTAAAGAGGCTAAATATAAAGATAAAAAAGCTTTTAAATATAAAAATAAAATAGAGTGGTATATTGCCTCAATTGCTGAAATAGACAATTTTTATACAAATTCTTTTTTATATATTTTTGATAAATATACAAAAATTAGATTTGGAAAAACAAAAGTTTTAGTAATACAAACAAAAAAATCAATAATCGATTTTGCAAAATATATTTGGTCATATCTAAAAAAACCACTATTTAGTATCAATGAAAAAAATATAGATTTTTTAGATATATTTAGAGCTTTATTAATTTTTATAATCGGTATAACTATAGGAAACCTTTATAGAAGATATATTAAAAAGCTAAGTCAAAGATTGGTAAATCTTACGCAATCTAGCAGGACTCTTCTTAGCAATCTTGGTTATTATTTTATAATTATTTTATCCTTTTTTATTGCATTAAAAGCCATAGGAATAGATTTCACCTCTTTAACTTTAATTGCCGGTGCATTATCTGTTGGTATCGGCTTTGGTCTACAAAATATCGTTTCCAATTTTATATCGGGTATTATTTTAATGTTTGAAAAAAGTATAAAAATAGGAGATTTTATTGAGATAAATGAGGAGTTAAAAGGTGTTGTTAGCGATATAAGCATGCGTTCAACTACAATCACTACAAATGATAATATAGATATCATCATACCAAACCAAACATTCATACAAAACAATGTGATCAATTGGACCCTAACATCAGATGTTAGAAGATTAAGAATACCTTTTAGCGTTGCCTACGGAACAGATATTCAAAAAGTTAAAAAATCTATTATAGAAGCCCTTTTTCAAAGTGATATAGATTTTATACGAAAAGACCCTTTCAAAAAACCTTTAGTTGTCATGACACAAATGGGAAACAGCAGTGTGGATTTTGAATTGTATGTATGGGTTAGAGGTGAAAAAACTCTAAAACCAAGAAGAACCAAATCGGAATTTTTAGAGCTTATTTACAATACACTTTATAAGCATAATATTGAAATACCATTCCCACAAATGGATATACATTTTAAAAACGAATTAAAAATAAAAAAGGAATAGATTACCACTTTCCAAAACCTTCAATTCTTATATGTAATTTTTTAAAACCATTGGCTTCTAAAAACTTTTCATCAATATTATCACTGAATCCTATAATATTTCCTTCTTGATCTCTCCAATATTGTTCAAACTCATCTTTTAAATGAAAAACCTCTTGTGTTTGTGGATCTTTTGCATATGTATAATCTGATAATATATTTGTTAATGCTCTTGCCATTTCTTCTTGAAAAATTTCTTCTTCTTTTATACTTTGTTCATGAAGTCTATTTATATAATTTTGTGTTTTTTTAAACTCGCTCCATAACCAGTTTCTATGTTCCAACTCTTTTTTTGCTTCCATATTTAAAATTTCTAAATTTTTAAAAACCCACTTTGGATTTGCTTCTAAACTATTCAAAACACTTATCGCTAAATCTAAATCTTTACCCCAAGCAAGATTATAAACTCCTATAATTGACCCTATTATAGAATTTGGTAAAGCTATTTAAAATTGTGGGAATTTCACCAATTCTAAATAAACATAGTGTATGTAATATTTTAAAATTTTTAGGTAAATATCCATATAAATGCAGAAAGTGAAGGATTTAGTAA
This sequence comes from Nitrosophilus sp., assembly GCF_982775275.1. NCBI lineage: Bacteria > Pseudomonadati > Campylobacterota > Epsilonproteobacteria > Nautiliales > Nitratiruptoraceae > Nitrosophilus > Nitrosophilus sp. Next base: position 6,042 of record NZ_CEXZHP010000022.1, on the reverse strand, counting down.
ACTAAAAATTTCTTTTTGAGTAAATTTAATTTTTGGTTTGAATAATTTCAAAGCAAATAATATCTGTTTTAATTTTTTAATATTTTTTTCTTTGTTTTCATAAAATAAAAAAGTTATATAGTTATATTTTTTGCCTTTTTTTATAAAAATTAATATATTTTTAATCTATTTCTTAATCCAATTTCCTGTAATAAAAAATATATTAAAAAAAGGACTTATGTTTTTATAATTTACTTTGGCAGTTGCAATAATTAAATTTGTATCTATTTTTTTGTAGAAATTTTTTTTTAAAGGAAGCGAAAGTATTTTTAATAAATATATATCGTCTTTTGATTTATTATTTTTTTGTACGAATGTTGATATGCCTTTATCATAATTTTGATGCATAATTATTATTTTATTATTTTTAGAATTAGCATTAATATTATAATCATCTGGTATATCTATTGAAAATCCATGTAATGGATCATTTATTTGAGTGCAATATAAAAAAGTTGATAAAAAAATAAGTAATGTAAATATTTTTTTAAACATAAGTTTCCTAACAAATTAATTTAATTTTTACAATTAATAATATTTTACTAAAGTTAATTTGAATTTTTTATAAAAAATTATGGCATAGCGATAAGCCGAGTTCTGTCTTGGACGGCTATTTATCTTTGGCTTTATGTCACCATAAAGCTCTTGCGTTAGGCTCTAAATATGAGGCGTCAACCTGGCCTAACTTGCTGCAGGTTGGGTTTACAGTGCCTTCCGTATTACTACGGAAGCGGTGAGCTTTTACCTCACCCTTTCACCCTTACCTGTGTCCAAAAAGGACCATCGGCGGTTTACTTTCTGTTGCACTTTCCCTCAGCTTATCCCAAAAGGGCTTCGCTGGCCACCGGTTAGGTGGAACCCTGCCTCATTGCAGCTCGGACTTTCCTCTGCGTAACGCAGCAGCCGTCTGCTATGCCAAATGATATTATACCTCAAAATCAACTGAAAGTAAACAAAATTGGAATTAGGAAATAGGAATTTGGAATTAAATTTTATAATTTTACTAGTTCCTAATTCCCAATTCCGAATTCCTCAATCTATTAAGCTTTTAATGGACCTTTTTCAAGTGCCTCTTTTGCATATTTTTCGCCAAGTTCGAAAGCTTTTTTATTTAGATCAACTACTTTTGCAGGAACTTTTGAAATCATAGTTTCAAAAACCACATCTCTATCTACGCACTTTGTCATCTCAACAGTTATACCCAATGCAACAACAGATTGGGTAACAACGTTACCAACTTCCTCTTTTGCAATGGTTATAAGTGGAATTTCATATATTTCCCATTTTTGAATATCTTCGTTTGATGGAGTAACTAAGTTTGGCTCAACTACTATCCTTCCACCCTCTTTTACTCCGCTTTTAAACTGATCGTAACTAACTTGCGCCGTAGATAACATAAAATCTATCTCACCTTCGTTTGCGTAAGGATATAAAATTTCGTTATCATCCAATATAATATCAACTTTAGTTGGTCCACCTCTTACCTGAGAAGTATACGTTGCAGCCTTAACTCCATAGCCTCCAAGCTTAATTTTAGCACTTGCCAAAATCTCTCCAGCAAGTAAAACTCCTTGTCCACCAACACCTGTAAATCTCAATTGATATCTCATAGTCAACTTCCTTTGAGTTTGTTTTGTTATTTCTTTGAATAACTACTATGAGTCCCCAATAAGGGGAGTCATTAAAGTAATTATTATCTTGTTTTTACTTGAATAGGCTGTTCAACCCTCTTTTTGTTTTGAGCAGCTTCAATTACCAAGTCATACGCATCACAGTACTCCATTTGAGTATCGTCATGATACAATATACCAGTTGGAAAGCAGGTTTTCTTCTCTTCGTCACTAAGTTTTTCCCACTTATTTTTTGGCATTGTTATACTATCAATCCATTGCTGAGTTAAAATAGCCTCACCCATTTTATTTTTTCTACCAAGGTTTACGTGACAGTTACTAAAAACGTCAAAAAAGCTAAATCCTTTATGAGATAAACCTTTAACAAACATCTTTTCAAGTTTTCTCGCATCCGTTACACTCTCTCTTGCTATAAAAGTCGCCCCGGCACCTTTTGCAAGTTCACAAGCGTCAAAAGTAGGATCAACATTTCCGTATTGTGTAGTAACCGCCCACATACCTTTTGGAGTAGTCGGGCTAACCTGAGAGTTAGTCAAACCGTAAATAAAATTGTTTATTAAAATAAAATTGATATCTATATTTCTTCTACATCCATGAATCGTATGGTTACCACCAATTGCTAAACCATCACCGTCTCCCGCTACGCATATAACATGTTTGTCGGGATTTGCAAGTTTTATACCAGTTGCGTAAGCAATAGTTCTTCCATGGGTAGTATGAACAGTATTACAATCTATATATGAACTAAATCTTCCGCTACATCCGATTCCAGATACTACACATACATCGTCCATATTCCATCCAAGCTTATCAATAGCTCTAATCAAAGCTTTTAAAATAATCCCATCACCGCATCCCCAACACCAAAGTGTTGGCATCTTATCGGTTCTTAAATATTGATCGTAATTAAATGCCATTATTAACTCCTTATATTCCCATCTCTTTTAATTTTTCTATAATTTCGGCAGGACTTATCGGTCTTCCGTTTGCTTTATTTAAAGCAACAGGCCTTTGTTTCATAACTCTTTCAACTTCATCTATATATTGCCCCATATTAAGCTCTGGCATCAAAATTTTTTCTGCCGGAAACCTTTCACCAAGTTCAGCTATTTTCTCCTCAGGACTTGGCCAAAGAGTAATAGGTCTAAACATACCTATTTTTTTGCCCTCACTTCTTAATCTATCGATCGCTTCTCTAGCGGCTAAAGAAACCGAACCGTAACAAACTATAAGATATTCCGCGTCATCTAAAAGATACTCTTCATAGCTATCTAAAAGATCTTTTCTTCTTACGTCTATTTTTCTATGAAGTCTTTCTATCAAATTTTGACACATAACCGCATCTTCGGTAGGGAAACCTGTAGGTCCGTGATGAAGACCGGTTATATGATAATGATATCCTTGGAAAAATTTAGGCAATACAGCCGGTTTATCGCTTGGCACATCATAAGGTAAAAACTCATTTTTTGGAATATTTGGATCAGGCTGAGCTCTGTTGACTATATTTGCTTTTACCTCTTCTAAGTCCGGTAATACAGCCTTTCCTACCATATGACCTATAGTCTCATCAAGTAGCACAATAACAGGAGTCATTAACTCTTCTGCAACATTAAAAGCTCTAACTACTTCTGTATAACATTCGCTTAGATTACCGGCACAAAAAGTTACGGATTTATAATCACCGTGTGTAGGATATTTTGCCATATTAACATCGCCTTGCTGAACCCTTGTTGGAAGTCCGGTTGATGGTCCTCCTCTCATAACGTTTGTTATAACCAAGGGAACTTCTGCAATAAATCCTAGACCGATCTGCTCAGCTTTTAGGCTCATCCCTGGACCAGAAGTATTGGTCATAGCCTTTGCACCGCTCATACTTGCCCCAAGAGCAACGCATATACCTGCTATTTCATCTTCCATCTGTATAAATTTTCCACCAATCTTTGGAAGTCTCACACTCATTTCGTGAGCGATTTCACTTGATGGAGTAATGGGATATCCGCCAAAAAAGTTACATCCCGCATCAATAGCGGCCATTGCCGCAAGTTCATTTCCACTTGATATTATTTCTCTTGCCATTACCACTCCTTATGCACTTAAAACTGCTAGATCTTCTTCTCTAGCCATAAAATGATTTTTCTTAATAGCTTCAGCTCTCTCTTTTGCCTCTTGAGAGAGTTTAGCAAATTTATACTCTTTTCTTTCAGCCACCATTATCGCAAAATCCGGACACTCAAGCTCACAATCTTGACACCCTATACAGGAGTCTGGATAAGCAACTTTTACCATAGTTCCCAGTATAGTTTTGGGTTCTGGCACCATAACCAAAACACCGGCCGGACAATAAGCAACACACAAATCGCACGCTTTACATCTATTCTCTTCCACCCAAACCGGAGTATTCTCCGGAGCTTTTATCAAACCCATTTTCACTCCTTACATTAAAGTAAATTTGCCAACGGCACAAGAGATTACGCTTTTAGTTTTTAGCCCAATCTCTTGAGCTTTAGATAATTTATCATCAATTAGAGGATAACCAAGGCTTCTTAAAATAGTTTTTAATTTCGCCTCTTCATCACTACTTTTAATCTCAACTGTTACAATTTTGGGCTCTTTTGTCAAATCGATATCTATATCTTTAAAATGCTCCAAAAGCGCTTTTTTTATCGTGTTTGCGCAACCTTCGCATTTTATATTTAAAACTTTAAAAGACTTTTTCATTTACTTAAGGCTTTTGCAACCGTCTTTCCGATATCTGCAGGACTTTTAACCACATATACGCCCGCTGCGGATAGTGCTTCCATTTTCTCTTGAGCTGTTCCTTGACCACCACTAATAATTGCACCGGCATGTCCCATTCTTTTGCCTTTTGGAGCCGTTTGTCCGGCTATAAAAGCAATTACAGGTTTTGTGATATTTTCTTTTATATACTCAGCAGCTTCTATCTCCAAAGTTCCGCCGATTTCGCCTATCATAACTATTGCTTCAGTTTCAGGATCGGCTTCAAACATAGGAAGCAACTGCTTATAGCTTAAACCAATAATTGGATCTCCCCCTATTCCTACCGCGGTAGTTATTCCAAGTCCCTCTTTTACCACCTGATTACTTGCTTCATAAGTTAATGTTCCAGATTTACTAATCAATCCAACATTTCCCTTTTTGAAAATAAAACCTGGCATAATACCTATTTTACACTCCTCTGCGGTTATAATCCCAGGACAGTTAGGACCAATCGTTTTCATCCCTTTTTTAGTCGCATACATTTTTGCATACATCATATCCTTAACAGGAGCGCCTTCAGTAATTATTACAGCAAGATCTATACCAGCATCAGCAGCTTCCATCACCGCATCAGCAGTAAAAGCTGGCGGAACAAAAATCATACTAACAGTAGCTCCTGTTGCCTCGACAGCTTCTTTTACAGTATTAAAAACCGGTCTATCAAGATGGGTCTGTCCTCCTTTTCCAGGAGTTACGCCACCTACAATTTTTGTTCCATACTCAATACACTGTTCACTATGAAATGTTCCTTCTTTTCCTGTAAAACCTTGAACTATTACTTTTGTATCTTTATTGACCAATATACTCATTATAGTTCTCCTTTCGCAGCTGCAACAGCCTTTTTAGCACCATCTTCTAAATCTGTAGCTGTGATAATATTTTTTATACCAGCGTTTTTCAAAATATCCGCCGCTATGTCGGCATTTGTTCCATCAAGCCTAACAATAACGGGAACATTTACTTCAACCTGCTTAGTTGCTTGTAATATACCGTTAGCTATACGATCACATCTTACTATTCCGCCAAAAATATTTACAAAAATACTTTTTACGTTTTCATCTTGTAAAATAAGTTCAAATCCTTTTGCAACCGTATCTGGATTTGCGCCGCCGCCTACGTCTAAAAAGTTTGCCGGTTCACCACCTTCATGTTTTATAATATCCATAGTAGCCATTGCAAGTCCAGCACCGTTTACCATACATCCGACATTTCCATCAAGATTTACGTAACTTAGTCCATATTTAGCCGCTTCAAGCTCAACCGGATCCTCTTCGTTTAGATCTCTCATCTCATGAATATCTGGATGTCTGTATATAGCATTATCATCAAAGCCCATTTTCGCATCCAATGCCAAAAATTCTCCACTACCAGTCTTTATAAGAGGGTTTATTTCGATTAAGTTTGCGTCTTTATCCATATAAACCTTATAAAGTGCTTCGGCAAATTTGATAAAAGGTTTAATCTCTTCTTTTGAAAGACCAAGGCCAAAAGCAAGTTTTCTTCCATGAAATCCTTGAAAACCTATAGTTGGATCTATAGCTACTTTAATAATTTTTTCAGGAGTTTTTGCCGCAACCTCTTCAATCTCCATACC
>NZ_CEXZHP010000021.1:0-14562 GCF_982775275.1 Nitrosophilus sp. | reverse complement strand
ATAGTTGTCGGTCAGGAAAAAATGATCGATGGTTTATTAATTGGTCTTTTATGTGATGGGCATATTTTGCTTGAAGGCGTGCCCGGTCTTGCAAAGACCACTACTATTAATGCACTTTCAAAAACTTTGGGGCTTGATTTTAAAAGGGTGCAATTTACTCCCGATCTTTTGCCAAGCGATATTATAGGAACAGAAATTTATGATCCTGTTAAAAATGAATTTAAGATTAAAAAGGGACCTGTATTTACCAATCTGCTTCTAGCGGATGAGATCAATAGAGCTCCGGCAAAAGTTCAGTCGGCACTTTTAGAGGTTATGCAAGAAAGGCAGGTTACTATCGGTGAAAAAAGTTTTTTTATAGACAAGCCTTTTTTAGTAATGGCTACGCAAAATCCTGTAGAGAGTGAGGGAGCATATAATCTTCCAGAAGCGCAACTTGATAGATTTATGTTAAAGATAGTAGTAGGTTATAACACAAAAGAAGAGGAGTTAGAAATTGCAAGAAGAGTCGCAAATAACGCTTTTGGAGAGATTAGAAAAGTTGCTACGAAAGAGGATTTGGATGAATTAAAAAAAGAGATAAAAGATATACATATGGATAAAGAGATAGAAGAGTATATAGTAGATCTTATATTTGCAACAAGAAAACCTCAAAATTACGGTATGGAAGATTTGGTAAATTATATAGAGTTTGGTGCAAGTCCAAGGGCAAGCATAGATATGTATAAAGCAAGCAAAGCGGTAGCTTATCTTAAAAGAAAAGATTATGTTTCTCCTTTGGATATAGCATATATCGCAAAAGATATCTTAAGACATAGGATAATACTAAGCTACGAAGCTGAGGCTGAAGAGATTACAAGCGATTTTATAATTGAGAAAATTTTAGAGAAAGTTCCTATACCGTAATGTTTGGTTAAAATGGTTAAAATAGTTGAGTGAGCAAGCGCAAAGCGAAGCTTTAGAAAGTAAACTGCTTTACTTCCGTGCGCTTGCGAAAGCTACGACTATATGCGAGCCCTAAACCTTAGGATTTTAGTGGCGAGCATAGGAGTCGCTGGTGAACCTTGAAGCAAATCGTAGTGAGCGAAGCGAGGTAGATTTGCGGTTAGCTAAAATAGTTGAGTGGTTAGGTGAAAGGCTGAAGGCTGAAGGGAGAAGAGAGTTAGGTGGTAAGGGGGTAAGGAGATAAGGTGGTAAGGAGGTTAGGTGGTAAGAGTCAAAATGAGGAGAGAGGGCTCAATTACAAATTACCAATTACCAATTCCCAATTCCCAATTCCAAATTCCTATTTACCAATGTCCAATGTCTAATGTCTAAATTGGTTAAAATGGTTGAGTAGTTGAGTGATTGAGTGAAGGTTGAAGGGAGAAGGGGAGAAGGTGGTAAGGTGGTAAGGTGATAAGGAGGTAAGAGTCAAGATGTTAAGAGGGCTCAATTCCTAATTCCCAATTCCTAATTCCCAATTCCCAATTCCTAATCACCATTAATTAAATATAAAGGCAAAAGTTGGATAAAAAGCTAAAAAAGATTTTAATAAAAACAAAAAGACAGGTTTTTAGCGAAATACCCGGTAATAATCCTTCAATATTTAAGGGAGAGGGGTTTGATTTTGTAGAGTTAAGAGAGTATCAATATGGAGATGATGTTAAAAAGATAGATTGGTTAATAAGCGCAAAACTTCAAAAACCGTATATTAAGCTTTATAAAGAGGAGAGAGAATTAAATATTGTTGTTGCTTTTATGTTAAATGGCAATATGTATTTTGGAACTTCCATTTTAAAAAGCGAGCTTGCCGCGCATGTAGGGGCGATAATAGGATATTCAGCCATTAAAAATCAAGATAGTTTTTCATCTTTTATATTTGCAGATAGATTATATTTTATATCAAAACCAACAAAGCATTTAAATGGAGTAAAAAAAGCTATCCAAGAGGTATATAATTTTAATCCTTTAGGGAAAAATGAAAATTTCAAACTTCTAACACAAACACTTTATAAAATAAAAAGAAAATCTATTATATTTATTATTGGCGATTTTTTTGGAGATTTTGATCTAAAACTACTTTCAAAAAAGCATGAAGTGATAGCTATTGTTATAAGAGATAGATTTGAAGAGGATCCAAAAGAGATAGGTTTTGTAAATTTTATAGATCCTCAAACAAAAAACTCTTTAGTTGTTGATCTAGATTTTTATACTAAAAAATCATATATTAAAGAGATAAAAAAAGAAGATCATAAAATGTATGAACATTTTAAAAAAAATAGAATCAAATTTATAAAAATATACACAGATGAAGAACCTTTTATAAAGCTTGTAAAACTTTTTGGTAAAAGATAATGGATAAATTAAAAGATATAAAACCTTTAGTTGAAATACCGGATTTTAGTTTTTATGCATATCTTATAACTATATCTATAATTAGTGTTGCTATGGTGATTTTGATATATAAAATATTTAAAATTTTTACATCCAAAAAGGTTTCAAAAAGAGAGATTTTGATAGAAAAGTTAAAAAAAATAGATCTAAAAGATTCAAAAAAAGCAGCTTATTTGATAACAAAATATGGAAGAGAAGTGGTAAATGACGATAGAAGTTACAAAATTTTTGAAGAGCTTTTAAAAAGAGTTCAAAAATATAAATATAAAAAAAGAGTTTCTGCTATGGATGAAGAAACAAAGAGATATTTTAAACTATTTATAAAGACTTTACATGAATAGTTTTGAGTTTTTATATCCTTGGGTGCTTTTTTTAATACCTCTATCTATTATATGTTTTATAAAATGCAGGGCAAAAGAGAGTGCGATAATTTTTCCTCACCTGCATCTTTTAAAAAAGAGTTCTGGCAAAAAAAGATTTTTATTGGATTTTTTAAAGTTTAGCTCCTTTTTTTTATTAATTGTTTCTATCGCTATGCCCGTTAGGGTAGATAAAAGCAAAATAATAAAAAATTACGGCATAGATATAGCTCTGGCTATAGATGCTAGCGGATCGATGAAAGAGAGAGGATTTGATGAGGAACATCTTGATAAGAGTAAATTTGATTTGGTTAAGATTTTGGTTAAAGATTTTATCTCTAAAAGGGTAAATGATAATATTTCTTTGGTAGTATTTGGATCTTACGCTTATGTCGCTTCTCCTTTGACATTTAATAAAGAGGCTTTAAAAAAAATAATAGATTATTTAAATATCGGTATAGCCGGACAAAAAACGGCTCTAATAGAAGGGGCACTTGAAGCTATCAAACTTTTAAAAAAAGGAGAAGCAAAATCTAAAATTTTGATACTATTAACTGATGGCGTAGATACCGCAAGTGAGGTTCCTTTGGAGATTCTTTTGAAGATGGCAAAAAAATATAATATTAAAATATACGCAATAGGTATTGGTTCAAAAGAGGATATAAATATTCCTCTTTTAAAAAAGATTGCCAAAGAGAGCAAAGGGGAGTTTTTCTTTGCAAAAGATTTTAAGGATCTAAAAAAGGTATATGAAAAGATTAACAAATTAGAAAAATCAAAAATAAGAGGAGAAAAATTTGTAAAAAAAGAGCATCTTTTTATATATACGCTCTTTTTATCAATAATGTTTTTGCTTTTTTATATATACTTTTACGGAAGACGCGGAGTTTAGATGAAGATATTAAATTTTGAATATATCTATTTTATGCTAATTCCATCTTTAGTGCTTTTATATCTAATAATAACCAATAAAAGCGAGATTGAGAGAATTTTTGAAAAGGATATTTTAAATAGATTAAAGATTAATATGGGGCTTGAGAAGAATTTAAAGATTTTTTTACTTTTTTTTGCACTTTTTTTAATGATTTTTGCAATAAGTAGACCGGTTATTCAAAAGGGGGTAGTGGAGGTTACTACAAAGAAAGGGTCTTTGGTAATAGCGTTAGATATTTCAAAATCTATGCTAGCAAAAGATATATATCCAAATAGATTAATATTTTCAAAACAAAAAATTTTAAATCTTTTAAATGAAATAAAAGAAGCTGAGATAGGAGTAGTTGCTTTTGCAAAAGAGGCTTTTATAGTCTCTCCTTTAACATCGGATTTTGATACTTTAAAATTTTTGTTAAAAAATCTGGATATTTCGTATATAACTTTGCAAGGGACAAACTTTTTAGCTGCACTTGAGGTATCTAACTCTCTTTTTGAAAAAAAAGAGGATAAAAATCTTTTAATTATAACCGACGGTGGAGATCAAAAGGACTTTTCAAAAGAGATAGAGTTTGCTAAAAAAAATAAAATCAAAATTTTTGTTTTAGGGGTAGGAAGTCAAAAGGGAGCTCCTATTGAGATTGATGGTGGGTTTTTAAAAGATAAAAACCAAAATATCGTTATAACAAAATTAAACGAAAATATTCAATATTTGGCAAAAGAGAGTAAAGGGGAGTTTGTTAGGGCAAAAATATCCAATGAAGATATTGAAAAAATAGTCTCTTTATTAAATTTTAAAAAAAGCCAAAAAAAAGAAAAAATTGTTGATCAGATAGAACTTGCGCCCTATTTTATGGGAGTAGCTCTTTTTTTGTTATCTATTGTATTTTTTTCGATCCCATCAAAAAGCGATTTTAAGAAGATATTTTTAATCTCTGTTTTGGTTTTTAGCACAAATAGCTTAAAAGCTTTTATATTGGACTTTAAAGATATTAAAAAGGCAAAAGAGTATTATGAAAAAAAAGATTATAAAAAAGCTATAAACTATTTTGAAAAGGTAGCAAAATCCAAAAAGAGTGCGCAAAGTTTTTATGATTTGGCAAACGCTTATTATAAAGCAAAAAAATATAAAGAGGCTATAAAATATTATAATCTTGTTCAAACTCCAAATAAAGAGTTAGAAACATATAAACTTCACAATTTGGGAAATTCATATTTTATGTTAAAAGATTATAAAAAAGCTATCGAGTTTTACGAAAAGGCTTTAAAAATCAAATACGACCCAGATACCAAATATAATCTTGAGCTTGCAAAAAAGATGTTAAAAAAGAGTCAAAACAAAAAAAGCGGCAATAAAAAGAAAAAAGATCAAAAAGAGGATAAAAAAGGCAAACAAGGAAAAAGTGGCCAGCAAGATAGCAAAAAAGAAAAAAGTAAAAAAGGAAAAAAAAGCAAAAAGAGTTCAAAAAAAACAAAAAGCTCAAAAAAGATAAAAAATATTCCGATCTCAGATAAAGAAGAGAAAAAATGGATAAAAAAGATAGAGAAAAAAGCTCCTAAAACCGTAATATATAAAATACCACTAAAACATAAAGGAATAAAAGTTGAAAAACCTTGGTAGTTTGATTTTGTTTTTTTTGCCAGTTTTTTTATTTGCAAAAGTAGATATTTTTGTAGATAAAAATAAAATAGATATGGGACAAAGCGTTACTTTAACCATAATAGCCCAAGGCAAAGAGATAAAATTTCCAAAAATTTCAGATATTAAAGGTTATAAAATAATAAGTAAAGCAAAAAGCGAATCTGTGAATATTGTGGGCTCAAATATAAAAAGAGTTGTAAAGCTTTCATTATCTTTTGCCCCAGATAAAAATATTACAATAGATCCTTTTGAGATATCTATCGATGGAAAAATCGAAAAAACTAAACCAGTTAAAATAGTAGTGAATAAAAATCAAAAAAAATATAAAGATATCTCTTTTGAGATTTTCACAGATAAAAAAGAGGCCTATGTGTCAGAGCCGGTGGTAGTTACTTTAAAATTAAAAATAAGTAAAAAACTTGATATCGTAGATTATAGGTTTTATCCTCCAAAATTTGAAAATTTTTGGGTAAAAAGATTTGATGATAAAGGAACAAGAAAATATCTGGTTGATTCTAAAGATTATCTAATCAAAGAGTTAAAATATGTAATTTTTCCCCAAAAAAGTGGAAAATTAAAAATAGATCCCGCCGTTATTAAAATAGCAACTCCAGATACAACAAAAGATCTATATGGTGTATTTATAACCGTGCCAAAATGGAAAACTGCTATATCTAATTCGATAGAGTTATTAGTTAAGGATCTTCCAGAAGATGTAGATTTGGTGGGAGATTTTAAGATGGAGGTAAATGTAGATAAAAATAAGACGCTATCTAATAAACCGGTAAATTTGACAATAAAAATCTATGGGGAAGGAAATATAGAAAATTTAGATGAGATAGAGCTAGATATAAAAGATACTACGATTTATAAAGATAAACCAAAAAAGATAGAGGAATTTATAAACGGAAAATTAAAAGTTACCTTTATTCAAAAGTTTTCTATAATTTCTGATAAAGATTATACGATTCCTCCTATAAAAATAAAATATTTCGATACTAAAAAGAAAGAGATAAAGATTCTAAAAAGCAAACCGATAAAGATAGATATTATCGGTCAAAAAGAGGTTTATGAGGTAAAAACTGATAAAAAAATTGATAAAAAATTTAATATGTTTGATTTTAAAAAGAAGCTTGAGTTTTTTCTTTTGGGATTTTTGAGCTCTATAGTCTTATTTTCAATATCGTTTTTTTTATATAGATTTTTTAAAAACAGAAAGATTTTGATTAAAAAAAGCGGCGAAAAAGAGCTGCTAAACGAGCTTTTGGCATATATTTCAGAGGACAAAACAGCATACAATTTCGCTAAAGAGTTATATGAAAAAATTTATGAAAATAAAAAGATAAAAATAGACAAAAAAAAGATAAAAAAATATCTGCAAAAACTAAAAAAATCATAATATTTTATGCAGCGTGGTGGCTTTTTGCATCCACGCTTTTAAATCTTCCCAATTTTCCTCTTCAATAAGACTTTGTGCGTATTTTAGCTCTTTTTTAAAAACATCTATAGAGTTTAAAAGATTTTTCTTATTCTGTTTAAAAATATCGCTCCACATATTTGGAGAGCTTTTTGCTAAACGGCTCATATCTTTAAAGCCTCCCGCGGCTAAGATAAGTATGCTTTTTGGATCTTCTTGTTTAAGCACCGCGTTTGCCAAAGCGTAACTTATAGCATGGGGCAAATGGCTTATAAACGCGGCATGCCTGTCATGTTCGGCTGCGTCCATATAAACGATTTGCATTCCGATTTTGATAAATATCTCTTCGGCAATTTCTACCTGTTTTTTACCACTATCTTCTATATTGCATAAAACTACTATTTTATCTTTATAAAGTCCTTTAAAAGCTGCTTTTGGGCCAAATTTCTCCGTTCCGGTCATAGGGTGAGCCGCTACAAAATTTTTTCTTATTTTTTTAGGAACGCTTTTTACGATTTTTTCTTTTGTACTTCCAAGATCGATAACGGTTTTATCTTCGTCTATATCTTCAAGCTTTTTTAACGCCTCTATTATTCCTTCAACGGGAATTGCCAAAAATATTACATCATAATTTTTTATCTCTTCAAATTCTACTATTTCATCTACTAAGCCAAGTTTTATCGCTTCGCTTTTATGGTTTGGGTTTTTATCGTAGCCCACGACCTTTTCAATAAAATCTAACTCTTTTAGATCCAAAGCCAAAGATCCGCCCATCAATCCTAAGCCAACAATAGCCACTTTCATGCAGTATCCTAAATTGTTTGATAATTGTTATTATATCCCTTTTGCTTTTAATCAAGATTAATTAAAATATTGGTAAACTAAAACCTAAAAAAAAATCTTAAGGTAATTTAATGAAAAAGATAATTTTTACGCTTTTTTTGTTGTCTGTTTTGTTGTATGGGAAAAAGATAAAAGAGATAAAATTTGAAGGATTAATACACTTATCTCCAAATACCGCAATGGAGATGGCAAAAATCTATCCTGGAAGCGAACTTGATATACAAAAGATAGATAGAGCCATAAAAAAGTTTTATGAACTTGGATATTTTAAAGATATATGGGTAAGTGAAGAAGATGGGGTTTTGATATTTCATTTTGTTGAAAAACCTCTAATTTCAAAAGTTGATATTATAGGATATCTTGAGAGTAAAAAAGAGGAGCTACCAAAAATAACCGGCCTTAAAAAAGGCGATATTTATGATGAAGAAAAGATTGAAAAAGCAAAAAATAAAATTATTCAAAAGGCCAAAGAAGAAGGATATTACGATACTGTCGTAGAGGTTGATACCACTACGTTGCCAAACGGGAGTGTTGAAGTTGATTTTGTAGTAAACAAGGGTGAAAATATTATTATAAGAAAACTGGATATTTGTGGAATAAAAAGATTTGATAAAGATGATATCGAAGATGTTTTAGCAAATAAAGAGAGAGATTTTCTTGGATGGATGTGGGGATTTGATAGCGGAAAAGTAAATATGAATCAGTTAGAGTTTGATAGCGCAAGAATAAAAGATCTATATATGAGGGCAGGATATTTGGATGTGAAGGTAAGCAATCCTTTTTTAAGAGTAGATTTCAATACCTATAACGCAAAGCTTTTATATCATATAAAAGAGGGAGAGCCTTATATCGTAGAGGATGTAAAAGTTTTTTTAACAGAGCCCGTTATCGATATCAATAAACTTTATGAAGATATGAAACTTAAAAAAGGAAAAATATTTAATGTTGAAAAGCTAAGAAGAGATATGCAAAAAATAAAAGAAAAAATCGCCGATTTGGGATACGCATATGTGAGAGTTGTGCCAGATTTTAAAAAGGATGAGAAAAAACATACCGCAACTATCGAATATACGGTTATTCCCGGGGAAAAAGTCTATATAAGAGACGTTATAATATCTGGCAATCAAAGAACGCTTGATAGGGTTATTAGAAGAGAAGTCTTTTTAGCTCCGGGAGATCTTTATAGTTTGACCGATCTCAAAGATTCAAAAAACGCTTTAAAAAGGACAGGTTTTTTTGAAGATGTAACTATCGAAGAAAGACGCGTTAGCGAAAATCAGATAGATCTACTTGTAAAAGTAAAAGAGATGCCTACCGGAAATATTATGATCGGAGGAGGATACGGCTCATACGAAGGAGTAATATTAAATGCAAGTATTTCCGACAAAAATATTTTTGGTAGCGGGATAGATGCGAGTTTTTCTATCGATTATTCATCTAAATCGTTAAGATTTAATTTAGGAGTTTATAACCCAAGAATATTTGATAGCGATTATAGTCTTGGGGTTAATTTATATAATACAACCTACGAATCTTATGATTATACTCAAAAAAGAAAGGGTGGATCTGTAAGTGTTGGTAAACAGTTGATGAGATATTTGAGAGGATCGGTTACATATCAGTATGAACAGAGTGAATTAAGTGACGTAACTTTTGATAGCATCTATTTTGTAGAAGGAAAATTTATAAAAAGCTCAATTACTCCGGCTCTATCTTGGGATAATACGGATGATTATTATATGCCAAGATCCGGTATAGCCGCAGCTACGTCTTTAGAGTATGCCGGTATCGGAGGTGATGAGGAGTATATAAAAAGTTATACTAAATTTGCCTATTTTTTAGGATTGGAAGATTGGATTGATTATGATTTGATTTTAAGATATAAAGCAAGGTTAGGTTTTATTTCCGATCAAGGATATCTTCCGGTAAACGAAAAATTTTATATGGGAGGTATTAGAACCGTTAGAGGATATTCATCCGGATCTCTTTCTCCTAAAGATAGCGAAGGCAGGTTAATAGGCGGTAAAAATATGTTTTCAAACAGCTTGGAAGCTAGCATTCCTTTGATAGAGGCTGCGAGAATGAGACTTGCATTTTTTATCGATTATGGAATGATAGGCGAGGATAGTTTTTCTGAGATAAAAAGAAGCGGAGCCGGTGCGGCGATAGAGTGGCTATCTCCTATGGGGCCGATTCAGCTTATTTTTGCAACCCCTCTTGATGATAAACCAGGTGATAGAACATCAAGTTTTGAATTTAGCATGGGAACGAAGTTTTAGTAATAGTTGAGTAGTTGAGTGTTATATTTAATTAACTATTTTGATAGCAAAAGGGGCCGGTTTTTCTAACGATTTTATCTCCTCTTTTGCTAAGTAAAGAGGGCTTTGGGATTTTATATATAAAACACTATTTTCAAAACTTACTTCAAATTTTGGGCAGCTAAAATCTTTGTTTAGAACCTCAGCCAAAGTTAATATAAAGCTTAACCAATTTATTATCTCAAAAGGCGGTAGAAGTTTTTTATAAACTTTTAAAAAGCTATTTGAGGGAAGCTTTTTTTTATGAAATCTAACTAGAGTTGATATTAATATAATATCTTTATGATTTAGTTTATACTCCAAATCGTTTAAAATAATATACGAACTATGTTTGTGATGTTCATAAAAATCTATTTTTATTCCAATATTTGAAAGTTTTGACGCGATTAATAAATGGTCTTTATATTTTTTTTCTTTATCAAAAAAATAATAGAGTGCTTCATATATTTTTGAAGAGTTTTTATAAAAACATTTGCCGCTTTTTTCGTTTATACAAAATCTATCCAATAGACTTTTTACGCTCGGATTGAAGTTATTAGGGAATTTATAGTTTGAATTTCTCAATAAATCGTATAAAAAAACCCCCTCTCTTACTCCAACTCCGCTTGTTATTATATGGGTAGCTTTTATATATTTTAAAACCTCTAAAAATATCAAAGCTCCTTCTCTGATCGTATCAAATCTCTCTTTTTTTATATAAAATTTTTTGAGTTTATGTGTTGAAGAGGAGATTAGTTTTTCTATATATTTTTTCTCATCATCCAAAAAATATTCAAATCCGTGAAGTTTATCTAAAGGATAATCATTTTTTCGCATAATAGAGCTAGATAGAGCTCTAATGCTTCCCCCTATCCCTATAGCTGTTTTATCTGTAAAGCTGTTGGGTATTTTTTTTAACTCTTTTTTGATAAAGGCTATGGCTTCTTTGATGCTTTGTCCTTTATCAAAAAAGAGCTCTTTTAATCTGACAGTTCCCAAATCAAGAGATATGGTATCGACTACTTTTGACTCTTTTATAAGAGCAAGTTCGGTAGATCCTCCCCCTATATCAACGGTAACGCCATTATTTACGGGAAGAAGGTTTAAAACAGCCACACCTCCGAAAAAAGCCTCTTTATTTCCGTCAATAATTTTAATATTTAATTTTAACTCTTTTTTTACTCTGTTTAAAAAGATTGATCTGTTTGGAGCATCTCTTAACGCAGAGGTCGCTACGCATAAGATTTTTCTTACTTTAAAAGATTTTGCTATATTTAAAAATTCACTCAAAGCCCAAAAGGCTCTATCCATGGCGTAAGATTGAAGGAGACCGCCGTTTTCATAGGCTCCTTCACTAATTCTTACTTTACTTTTTACCTCTTGTAAGAGATAAAAACCAAATCTGCTAGTTCTTTCTATTATGATCATTCTGGCCGAATTTGAACCAATATCTATAACGGCGGTTCTTTTAGCCATTAATCCTCTTCTTCTTTAACTATCTGCTCATATTTCAATTTAAGCTCGGCGATTGTCTCAACATTGTCGGGATCTGGAACGATACACTCTACGGGACATACGGCGATGCATGCTGGTTCATCATAAAATCCAACACACTCTGTGCATCTATCGGGATCTATTACGTATATAGGATCTCCCTCTTCGATAGCTTCAGTTGGGCACTCTTCTCTACACGCATCACAAGCTATACACTCTTCGGTTATCATTAAAGACATCTTTCCCCCTCGCTAAAAATTTTAAATATCGCAATTTATATCCCAAAAATACTTAATTAAAAATTAATTTTAAAAATTTAAGAATATTTAACAGATAGGACACGCTAGAGTTGAAGGAATGATTAATGTGGCAATAGCCCCTTTTTTATCTTTTCTATTTTTTATTTCTATTGTAGCACCCATAGCATCAGCCGCACTTTTGGCCAAAAAGAGTCCAAGGCCTACTCCTCCTTTTTCTTTGCTTCTTTTAAAAGGAGCAAATAGATCCATCTTTTCATCAATTCCAGGACCCTCATCTATAACTTCAATTTTTAAGCCATCTTCTATCGGCTCGCTTTTTAATATAATTTTCCCCCCTTTTGGGGTAAACTTTATTGCGTTTTGAATGAAATTTTGTAAGATATGGTTAACTAATGTGGGTTGAATAGTGGTTTTATATTTTTGAGGTTTTAGATCTATTATCAACTCTTTTTGTTCCTGCTCGGCTAAAAGTTTATAATTGTTTGCTTTCTCTTTTAAATAGGCTATAACATCCATTTGCACCGGAGGTTCAAAGTGGTCTCCCTCTTGTCTTCCGATTTTTAAAACATTTTCTATCATTTTATTCATTTCATTGATTGTCTTTATATTTAATTTGATGGTATCTATATATTCTTGGACTGATCTTGGTTTTATAAGCGTAACCTCGTTTTTTAGTTTCATAACGGCAAGAGGCGTTTTTAGCTCGTGAGCTACGCCGATAAAAAGCTCTTTTTGATATTTTACAAATGTTTGAATTCTATTGATAAGCATATTTATACTTTTCCCCAACGGCCAAAACTCTACTGGAAGATTTTCAAGCTTAATGGGCTTTAACATATTTTCGTTCATATCGGCAAGTTTTTTCGTGAAGTTGGTAATATAGGTCGTTAACATCTTTGATAAAATAAATGCGTAAATTATAATTAACGCAAATCCTAAAATATTTGCAAAAAGTATAATTCTATAGATTTTATGCAAAAGATGAGTTATTGAAGAGATGTTTTTTTCTATTTTTAAAAAAGTTTGCTCTTGAAAATTGTAGGGATAATACAAATATGCAAAATAATCTCTGCCTCTTTTTACAACCGTAAAATAAACGGAGTTTATGTTAGGAGGTTTTGGAATTATATCTACGTTTATATCTAAAGTGTTTTTTAAATAAAAACTATCTATTCTAGTGCCAGCATGCTGGTCTGGGATAGTGGTTATGATATATTTTGCCTGTCTTATTAGCCCTTCTTCAAGCTCTTGATATAGTGAGTGTTTAATGTAGCTATATAAAAAAGTTGAAAAAATAGCAATAAGTGCAGCCGAAGCTAGCACCAATTGCCATATAAATTTACCTCTTATGCTCCTCTTGGAAAGCAAAACCTATAGCCTCTTCTTCTTACGGTTTCTATAGTCGTAATACCAAGGGGTTTATCAAGTTTTTGTCTAATTTGATTTATAGCAACTTCTATAACGTTTGGAGTAACAAGTTCTGGTTCTTCCCAAATAGCATCAAGGAGTTGCTCTTTAGATACGATTTGATCTTTATGTCTTGCAAGGTGAGTTAGAACCTCAAAAGGTTTACCTTTTAACTCTATCTCTTTATCTTTATATGTTATTTTTTCCTCTTCTGGATTTATAATAAGCTCTTCAATCTCTATAATATTGCTTCCGCCAAATCTAAGTCTAGCTTCAATTCTTGCAACTAAAACATCAAAATCAAACGGTTTTCTTATATAATCATCAGCCCCCGCTCTTAGTGCTTCTATCTCACTCTCTTTATCGTCTCTTGCAGATAAAACTATAACTACCGTTTTTGGGCTTGTCTGTTTAACTTGAGTTACAAGATCAAGACCGCTTCCATCTGGTAGCATCCAGTCGGCTAAAATTAGATCGTAATTTCTGATATCCAGATAATATAAGGCGTCTTTTAGGTTTTCGGCTACGTCGCTTTGATAACCAAACTCTTTTAAACCTTCCGCCAACGTTTTATTTAGCGTTACTTCGTCTTCAACGATTAAGATTCTCATCTTACCCCTTTTGCTTAGATTAATTTTAAGCGAGATTATATCACAATTTTAGAAAAATTTAAAGAAAATTTCAACTTTTTTTAATGTTTTATAAGATATTAGATTTTATATTACCATTTTTTAGTATATTGTAAGCCTACGGAGCAGTTGTTTAGAATTTGCGGTTTTTTTATCATAAGTTTTATTTTTTTAATTTGAGGATATCTTTTTTTTAAATTTTCGCTAATTGATATTAGAGCCTCTTCTAACAATTTAAATTTTTTAGTTTGCATATGTTTTTTTACAAACTTAATAATATCTACATAATCCAAAAAACTATTTTTATATTCATAATCTATATATAAATTAATAATGATTTTTTGCTCCAACAGCCGCTCTTTTTCTAAAATTCCTATAATTGCGTAAAATTCCAAATCCTCTATCAATATTTTCATACTGCAGCTTTTTCTTCGCCTTTTATTAATCTTATTAGATTTGGAATATGTTTATATACAACAATTGCTGCTATAAGGAGTATGGGAGCATGGGATTTAATATGTGGAATTTCAGGATGAATGATAAAACTTGAAACTATTAAAACCGATAATCCAACAAGTGAGGATAAAGATGATATTTTTGTAATCTTTGCACAGATGGCCCAAGCAATTATCGCTAAAAGTGTCTCTATAGGTAACATTATCAAAAGCACTCCCACTCCAGTTGCAACACCCTTTCCACCTTCAAATTTTAAAAAAGGACTAAAGCAGTGTCCTAAAACGGCTAACACGGCAATTGCCCACTGAGTCGCTACAGATACACCTATCGCTTTTGCCAATAAAATAACAACAACCCCTTTTAAAGCATCTAAAACAATTGTTGCGATTGCAAGTTTTTTTGCTAGTTTTGGGTCTTTTTCTTTTACCACTCTAAGCACGTTGGTTGCACCG
>NZ_CEXZHP010000020.1:4628-15410 GCF_982775275.1 Nitrosophilus sp. | reverse complement strand
ATTTTAAATATATTTTTTTGGGTATCTATAATGGATTTTGAAACGTTATAATTTGTAGCTACATCCTTTTTGCTTTTCTCTTTTGTCAAATTTTTAAGATTTGAAGTATTAATAACCGGCGGAACGTTTGTAGGAGTTCCGGGAGCACCTTCGTTTTTAGGTTTGTAGCCTTTCTCTTTTTCCTGAATTTTTCTCTCGCTTACAACCGCAACTCTTTCTGGATCAAACATCTCATCTTGTTGTCTGACTTTTGCGGTCTCTATATCTACGCTTGCTCTAACTACAACTTTTTGTGGACCTATTGCTCTTGCAAGCATTGACTGGATTCTTTTTTCAATATCTCTTTCAATTTTTTTCTTTATATTTACGGTATCTGTTAATTTCTCTTTTTCCTCATCGATTAAAAGATCGGACAATACCCTGCCCCTATTGTCTACTACCGTAACGTTTTGGGGCTTTAGTTTTGCTACGGCGTGAGAAACTAAAAAAACGATGGATTTTATCTGCTCTTTTGTTAGGTCTTTTCCTGGCCAAAGCTTAATGATAACCGAGGCTTTTGCTTCGTCCTCTTCTCTTGCAAATATTGAAGTCTGAGGAAGAGCAATATTTACTTTGGCGTTATAAACCGCGTCAAGTTGTTTAATGGTTCTTGTTAACTCCCCTTCAATCGCTCTTATATAATTTATATTTTCTTGAAAATGGGTTGCGCCCATTTTGGGCTCTTCAAATATTTCAAATCCTACAATTTTGGATGATGGCAACCCTTTGGCAGCAAGTTTTAATCTTATATCGTATATTTTATTTTCTGGAACTAAAATGATAGTGCCGCCACCTTCAATTTTGTAAGGAACTCTCTCTTCTTGCAAAACACTTAGTATACTTCCTGCATCTTCGGGACTTAGATTTGTATATAAAACTCCATAATCCTCTTTAGTAATATTTTTTAAAACAATAATAGACAACAAAATAATTATTGCTGCAAATCCTAAAGTGATCAAAAGATTTTTCAAAAATCTTTCGTTTTTAAAATTTTCAAGTATATTTTTTCCCAATTTGTTTATATCAAAAGCCAATTAATAAACTCCTATACCTGCATTCTCATAATCTCTTGATAGCTCTCTAAAGCCTTGTTTCTAATCTCCGTTAAAAGCCTTAAAGAGATATCTGCTTTTTCTATTTGAAACATTAGTTCTTCAAGATTGGAAACATCTCCTTTTATAAGTTTCTCTTCGGCTACGCCTGATGCTTTTAAATCGCTGTTTACTTGAGCTATAAAATTTTCTAAAATATCGGAAAAATCTTTTTTCTGCTCCGTTTTTGAAGAACTCTTTTCAAAAGGTATAAAATCGTTTGATATTGAAGAGATTTTCATCTTTTTTTCCTTTCATTATACTTTTATTATCTCTAACGATTTTAAAAGCATATCTTTGTGGGTATTAAATGCCGTTAAATTGGCTTCATATGTTCTCATAGCCGAAATCATATCAACCATTTCTCTCATAGGATCGATATTTGGAAGTTTTACAAATCCCTTATCGTCTGCTAAAGGATTTGTTGGGTCATATTTTAATTTAAAAGGAGATGGATCTTCTATAACCTCTTTGATACGAACCTTAGATAGGGAAAAATTTGTTTTATATTTTTTGCTCTCACTCTCCAACACCGCTTCAAAAACCGGTATCTTTCTTCTGTATGGGAGTCCATCTTTATCTTTTGTTGAGTTGATGTTAGCTAAGTTGCTTGAGACTATATCCATCCTCACCTTTTGAGCCGCCATTCCGGTTGTCGCAATCTCTAAACCCTTAAACAACATATTTATCTCCCGTTAATTACAAGTTTTAATTTTGCAAACTCTTTTTTCATGCTCTCAACCATAGATTTATACATTATGGAGCTCTCAGCAAGTTTTGCGAGCTCTTTTTGAAGATCCACCCTATTTTCGTCGTATCCTTGATATCTTCCATCCTCAATAAGCTTTCTTTCGATTTTTTCCCTCTCTTTAGGGTCGATATGTCTTTCATCGCTCTTTTTTAAAGAGATTTGATCATCAAGAATTCTCTCAAAAACCAGATCTTTTGGCTTAAATCCAGGTGTATCGGCGTTAGCGATATTGCTTTGAATAACTTTTGTTCTATCAAGATAAAAAGAGGCCATTTTTGAGAGTTTATCAACTTTATTAAACATATCACCCATTTTCCATCCTTAATCTAAGAAGCTCAGATTCATATATATTTTTTGCTATTTTAGCCCAGCTGCTTTTGCAACTTTTTAAATTTTTTATTATCTCTTTGGCATAATCCATTTTACCAATTCTAATATAAGAGATTGCTAATAAAGAGTTTATATAACAGTTATTTTTCAATTTTTGAGAGATCGGTTCTAAAATTTTTATCAAATACTCATAATTTGAACTATTAATCAATTTTTCCGAGTATAATTTCACAAACTTTTTTACAATCTCATTTTTTTCAAATTCTAAAGCTATTTTTTCATAATTGTCTTGCAAAAATAAAAAATCACCCCTATTTTCAAGCAAATTGGCGTATTTGGAAATTATTAGAGTTTCAAAATCCCCATATCCGCAATATTTTTTACTTTTTTTCATAGTCTCAACGCACTCTTTTCCAAACTTTTCTCTCATTATACAGTTTTTGCTAAAAAGTTTAAAATAGTTGCAGTTTCTGTTTTTAATCTTTTTCAAAACCGCTAAGCTTTTATCATAATCTTTGCTTTCGTATAAGGCTAAAGCCAGTTTAAATCTATTTTCGTCGTTTTTCCATCTATTTAAAATAAATTTTAACAGAGCAACCCTTTTTAAGCTTTTTTTGCAAAATTTCAGATCGTTTGCTATCTTTAATAAAACCTCCTGGGAAAAGAGCTCTTGAAAAAATCTCTCGTTTGAGCCATAAAGTGCGCAAAGTTTATTTGAGTCCATAACCAAAAGATAACTACTCCAAAGATCTGATATATACTCTTTTTGCTCATAATCTAATCTATCTGGAGAGATTAATGAGAGTTCCCATTCAAGTCTTTTAAAAAGTTTATCGCTTCCGTTTTCAAAAACTATAACTCCAAAATTTCCCAAAGCAAACCTTCCGATATAGTTGGTTCTGTTTTTAACAAGAGTTTTAACGACAAATCCTTCCGGATTTTCTAAAAAATCGGCCTTTTCCAATAGTTTTTCAAGCTTTGACTTCATAGTTTCGTCTCTTTTTATCAAAGAGATAAATTTGAGTTTGGCAACAATTGCCTCTTTTGATTTTGGGTATTTGGTTACAAGCTGATAATAATAGTTTGTAGCACTTTTTATCTCACCTTTTTTTAATCCAATATCTCCCATTCTAAGAAGAGATCTTTTTAACACCTCTTTATTTTTAATAAGATTTAAAATTCTTCTAAAAAGTTGCTCGGCAAATCTTATATTACCTGTTCTATAGGCGGTTTCGGCCACAAGATAGTAATAGTCTGGATTATCTATCAAATAGGATTCAAACTCCCTATATGTTTTTAAGAAATATTCAAAAGCCTCGTTATATCTCTCTTCTATAAAAAGCTGCATCCCTTTTATAAACTCAAGCTCTTTTTTCTGCTCTTTTTTTAAATTTGAAACATTTAAAACAACTATATATTTTGTTACCAAATCGAGCTTTTTTAGCCAAACCGCAACCCTTAATATAGATATAACACTATTTATTTGCTCGCTCTCTTTTTGGGTTTTAAATAAAGATATTTTATAATTGGCCAGCGCTTTGTCGTAAAATTGGAGAGTCTCATAAATCTGAGCTTTAGTATAATAATAATCCCAATCCAAATTTTCCTCTTTTGCAGCATATAGATTTAGATAGGAGTTTGCGGTCCAAAGATATTTTTTTACACCTGTTCTTCTTGCGATCTGCAAATAGACTTTGCCTAACATTAAAAGACTTTTTTTATAAAATTTGGATTTTGGATTTTTAATAATTTGCAAAAATTCGTCCAATGCTTCGTAATAGGAGCCAAGATAATAGTCTCTAACCGCGTTTTTAAACAAAAAAGCTTCAATTTGGCTTTTCTCTTTTTCTGTAATATTTACATCAATGTTTTTTTTATTTGAAGCATAGGATATTAGCGAAAACAAAAAAAGTAATAAAAAAATCTTCTTATGCCAAGACATCTATCTTGCTTTGATCTCTTTTAGTAGATTTTTCCAAATTTTTCGATTCTATATATACTCTTTTTTCCCTATCTTTTATAACCAAAGAGAAATTTTTAAAACCGCTCTCTTTTAATATATTTTTAATTTCGTTTTCCATCCCGTTAATCATCAAAATAGAGTTATTCATAGCAAGTTTTAAAGAGAGATGCTGATTTTTTATAACCGCATTAATCATAATATCGTTAAGTTTAAAATTGAAGCTGTTTTTATTTAGATTTTTTATCTCTTTATTTGGATTATCTTCTTGATTTTTACTAAAATTTGTAAATTCATCATTAAAATCAAAATCGTTATTTAAACTATCAAAATCTATATCTTTTTCTATGATAAAGTCGATATTATTATCTACTTTTTGAAAAAGATCTTTTTTTTCAACTACTTTTTCTAAGCTGTTTTCTATAAATAAACTCTTATTTATATTGCCATCTTCTATATTTAATTTATCTAAATTTTTGCTAACTTTTACTTTTTTGTTTTTTTCGTAAAAAGAATCGTTTGATGATCTTTCTATCTTATCTTTTACAATAAAGAGTTTTTTGCTTTTATCGATAAAATTTGATTTTTTGTTATCAAAATTTTTCTCATTTTTATGATTGATTACTATTTTATTTTCTATATCTTGATCTATTTTTTTATCAAAATTTATGTTTTTATTTTCTACATATTCATTTTCTTTGGTTTTAGTAAGATTTTGGGTTTTGATATGATCTTTTTTTAAACCAAAATCTGATTTATCTTTTATAGTAATTAAATCTTTGACTTTCTCTTTTTTTTCAAAAAAACTATTTTTTATATCTTTATCAAAGGATTTTTCTATATTTGATTCAAAAAATTTTTTCTCTTCGTTATCTTTTTTATTATATGACATATTTTTTATAAATTTGTTTGTTTTATCTTTTTTTTGAATTTTTTTGTAAAAAAAGTTTTTATCTTCTTTTATATTGTCATTTTTTATATCATTATTTACAAGCTTATTTTCTGCCGTATTTAAAAAAACTTGCTCTTTTGGAAGATCTTCATTTATAATATTTTTTTTATCGGATAGAGCATTATATTTTTTATTCTCGTTTTCTCTATTTTTATCAAGGAGCCTTTTATTAAAATTATCAAAAGTCTTTTGAGACTTTAAATCTTTACTTATACTTTTATTAAATACCAAACTTTTTATTATTAAATCTTTTTTACCAACTTTTTTAAAAAGATCATTTTTTGGTATTTCTTTATAAATAAATTTAATATTTTTAAGATTGGATTTTTCGCTTTTTTCACTAAAAAAAGACTCTTTTTTTAAATTTTTATTTTTTATTGAGAAAAGTGAGGTATTATTTGGAGTTTTTTTATTTAGATTTTGTATATTTAAAAAATTTTCAAAAATATTTTCAAAGTCGTTTTTAAATAAATCATCTGTTTTTTTATATTTTAATATATCTTTTTTTTGGTTGACATTTAAACCGAGCAAAATATCGATAAGATTCATATCTGCTCCGATTTAACAAGAATTTTTTTTATTTTTAGTATAGCTTGAGATTTTAACTGAGAAACTCTAGATTGTGATACATTTAAAGCCTCTGATATCTCTTTTGGTTCTTTTTCCTCAAAATAAAACATCTGAATAGCCAATCTCTCTTTTTCGTTTAACATCGTCATAGCCTCTAAAAGTATCTCTTTTAATTCAGAGTTTATCGCCGCTTCTTCAGGTCCGCTTTCTTGCGAAATAAGCGTGTCTGATAGCTTCAAAGATCCATCTTCGCTACTTAAAGCTTTTTCCATACTAAGCATTATAGCCAAATTTGACAAAGGAACAACTTTATCGGGATTTTCCTCTTTCTCTTTTTTTATTTTGTCCCTCATTGTCCTTGGAACGATATGTAAAGATCTTAAATAATCAAGTATCTCCCCTCTTATTTTTATATATGCGTATGTGGAAAATTTCGCCTTTTCGGCATTATACTTTTCTATAGCTTTTATAAGCCCTATGATTCCGGTATTTACCAGCTCATCAAAATCGATACCACAATCTTTTGGCAGTTTAAAAAATATCTTACTTGCCACTTTTTTAACAAGAGGCGTATTTTCCAATATTATTTTTTGTTTTTCCTCTTTTGAAACTCTCATTTTTTACGCTTTTGCCCTAAAAAATCAAATACTTTTTCCCAAAAATTTATATTTTCAGCTTTCAATGGCTCTTGCGCTTCTATTGCGCAAATCTTTTTCATCTCTAAACTAAAAGGATCGTTTGGAAAACTTTTTAAAATTATCTCTTTTCTTTTTACACTCTTTTTTAAGTTACTGGTCAAAGGTAAAAATCCAGCCATCTCTACATCTATTCCTAAAAATTTATTGGTAGAGAGTTTTAATTTATTGAACGTATTTAAAGCTTCTTCTTTATTTTTTGCCATATTTACTACAACTTTAAAATTATTATATCCATAAATATTATAAATTGACTTAATCAAAGCGTAAGCATCCATTAAAGCCGTTGGCTCAGGTGTAGTTATAATATAGGATTTACTCGACGCTCTCAAAAAGCTTGCAATTTTTTCATCAATTCCCGCTCCCGTATCTATAATAATATAATCATATCTATATGAGATACTCTCTAAAGCGTTTATTAAAGTCGATATTGAAACCTCATCCATCTCAGAAATAGACTCAACGCCAGAAAATCCTAGTATTGCGTCAAAACCGTTTGAATGAACCAAAATATTTTCGATACTTTCTCCGTTAAAGAGATTTTTTATAGTTTTTGAAGGATCGGTATTTAAAAGTATATGAACATTTGCCATTCCAATATCGGCATCGATTAATAAAACCTTTTTTTTGAAATAGTTAGCAAAAGTATATGCGAAATTTACGCTAAAATTTGTTTTCCCAACGCCCCCTTTTCCGCTGGCGATTGTGATAAATTTGCTATTTTGCAGGCTTTTGTTTTTGTTTATTAATTCTCTTAATCCTCTTGCTTGATCTTCCATCATTCACCTATTAAATAGTTTGCTATTCTTTCTGGATTTAAAAGTCTAATATCTTCGGGCACTCTTTGTCCCGTGCTAATAAAAGATACTGGAATATCGGTTTTTATCGGTAGATTTACTAAAATTCCCGGTTTATATGTTTCATCGATTTTTGTAAAAAATATAGAATTTATCGGGAAAAAAGTTCTATATCTGTTTACTATCTCGATAGCTTCGCTATTTTTGTAATTGCAGCTAATTACTAAAGAAATATCTATCAAATCGTTTCCTCCCCCAAGTATCTCTTTCATCTCGCCAAGTCGCCAATAATCGTAATGGCTTCTTCCTACCGTATCTATCAATACTATATCTATATTTGACATAGTTGAAAGCGTTTTTCTTAAATTTTTAGAATCCGTTACGGCAAAGAAGGGAATATTTAAAATATTGGCATAGGCTCTTGCCTGCTGTATCGCTCCAACTTTAAAAGTATCTATACTAATAACGGCAACTTTTAGCTTTTGATTGATAACAAGCTCTGAGGCTATTTTGAAAAGATTGGTAGTTTTTCCAACTCCGGTGGGACCAACAAAAGCTTTTACCTTTAGTCCCCCCTTTTGGATCTTTAAAGGTCCCGTAAATTTTATCTTTTTTTGAATTCCCTTTATTATCGCCTCTTTAAAAAAACTTGTATTTAAATCCAGTTTATTTGTATCTATATCTAAACCACAAGACTCTTTTACCAATATTTTTGCTATTTTTGGTTCAACATCTTTTTTTAGCAAAAGATTTATTAAATCTATGGCATCTCCGGTAAACTCGTTAAAATCTTCACTCATTATGGCGCTGCTTGTCTCACTATGAGGAGGAGTTGGAAGATTTAGCGGCTGACTTATTTTTAAAGACTCGATTTTTTTATCTATCATCTTTTCAATCTTTTCTAAAAATCTATCTATCTCTTCATTTTTCTCCTCTTTTGACAAAAGATCCAAAAAGCCATCTTCAGCAGTTGGAACCTCTACAAAAAGAGTATATTTTTTTCTTTTTCTAAAAAAACCCTCTTCGCTTACTTCATAGCTCAAAATCTTTATATCTTCCCCAAGCTCTTTTTTTGCCTCTTTAATGAGGGCATCTAGATCATATCCCTCATATTTATTGATTTTCATCAATCTCTACCTTGCCTAAAATATTTAATTTAACTTTTGGATCAAGCTCCGTATAGGAGATAACCGCAACATTTGAAAGATACGGCTCAATTATCTTTTTTATATATCTTCTCACATTTGCCGAAGTTAAAATAACCGGAGTTGCTCCATTTAAAATAAATTGTTCGATATATCCTGTCATTTTATGAATAATCTGTTGAAGAATAACAGGATCCAAAGGCGGTATGGATCCTTCATACTCTTTTATCTTCTCCATAAGATAATTTTCCAGTTTCGTTCCCAAAGTTATAGCATATAGTTTACCATCTTTTGCATAAATAGAAGTTATAAGTCTAGAAAGAGCACTTCTTACAAGCTCTGTTAAAATATCTGGATCGGTTGTTTTATTTATATTATCAGAAAGTGCTTCTATAATAGATAAAAGATCTTTTATAGGTATCTTTTCCCTTAAAAGATTTTGCAACACCCTATGCAAAATCGAATAAGACACCTGCTCAGGAACAATATCTTTAACAATTGGATATTTTTTGGCCAGAGCTTCAACAAGCTCTTTTGTTTCGCTTCTTCCAAGTATCTCGAAGGCGTGATTTTTAATAGTTTCTGATACATGAGTAATAATAACCGTCGGAATATCTACAACTGTATATTCCAATAATCTCGCCTTATCCTTTTTACTCTCATTTATCCAATAGGCTTTTAGCCCAAAAGTTGGCTCTTTAGTCTCTTTGCCTCCGATCTCTCCTTTTGTTGAACCGGTATCGATCGCCAAAACTTTTCCCGGTTCAACCTCCCCTTTTGCGATCTCGATATCTTTTATCAATATTCTATATTCTCCGGGATTTAATTCGAGATTGTCTTTGATATGAACAAGGGGAATGATAAGCCCAAGCTCTTTACTTAACTGCTTTCTTAAAGATTTTATTCTTTTTATTATCTCTCCGTTTTGTGACTCATCCACAAAAGGGATCAATGAATACCCAATCTCTAATGTAATTGTTTCGGGTTGAGAGATAAGATCTTCTGGACTCTCGGCCTCTTTTGTCTCTTTAATAATTTCTTGCGCCTTTTTCTCAGCTTCCTCTTTTTGCCTTTTTTGTATATCAAGTTGCATCATATACCCAACTATCGCAATCATAGAAGATAAAACCATAAAAGGAACAAAAGGCATTCCTGGAACTATTCCCATAGCAAAAAGAGCAATCGCACCCATATATAACGCTTTGGGATAACCTGTGAGTTGGGTAAAAATCTCTTTTCCAAGATTTGCTTCAGATACCGCCCTAGTAACCATAAGTCCCGCGGCGGTTGAAGTGATAAGAGCTGGGATTTGACTAACTAAACCATCACCCACAGTTAAAAGGGTAAAATTTGCCGCAGCGGTGGATATATCCATTTTATGCTGCAACACTCCTATAGCTATCCCTCCGATTATATTTATCAAAGTTATAATAATGCCTGCAATTGCATCCCCTCTTATAAATTTTGAAGCTCCATCCATCGCTCCATAAAAATCTGCCTCTTTGGCTATCTCTTCCCTTCTTTTTTTAGCCTCTTGCTCATCAATAATACCGGCATTTAAATCCGCATCGATCGCCATCTGTTTTCCCGGCATTGCATCAAGGGTAAATCTTGCTCCAACTTCCGAAATTCTCTCGGTTCCTTTGGTAATAACTATAAAGTTTATTGTAACAAGAACTATAAAAACTATAACCCCTACTACATAGTTTCCACCTACTACAAACTGCCCAAAGCTCTCTATCACCTTTCCCGCAGCGTCTGGCCCCTCATGTCCATGCAACAATATAGTTCTTGTAGTAGCAACATTTAAAGACAATCTAAAAAGAGTAGCAAGCAAAAGTAAAGATGGAAAAGATGAAATTTGCAAAGGGTTACCTATATATACCGTCGTCATTAAAATTATTAATGACAAAGTAATGCTTGTAGTTAACAAAATATCCAATAAAAAGGTAGGTATTGGCAATACCATAGATGCGAGTATCGCCAATATCAAAACAACTATTATAGCGTCTGAATGCTTTTGAATCTTTTCAAAAAATATCGTAATAGCTTCAGCCATTTTTTACCGATTTAACTATTTTTTTCATAAGCTTTTATAGCTTCCAAAAAATACTCTTTAATACCTAATTTTTGGCTATCGCTTATATTTTTTGCCATCTGCATATCAAACATATCAAGATAGATTTTTGAAGAAAACGATGATCCAAGCATTCCCGTTTTTATACTTTTTCTAACCTCTTTTAAAAAAATATGAATAAACTCGGTCTCAAAAGCCTTCGCGGCATCTTCTATTTTTTTTATATTTGAAATGCTGTTTATATCCCAATAGGCTTTAACATTATCAATCTTCATAAAATTTCCTTTTACATTATCACTATTTTTGCGTGGAGTTTCCCCGCGTTTTTAATAGCCTGAATTATAGCGATCAAATCTCTTGGCGATATTCCAAGAT
>NZ_CEXZHP010000020.1:0-4528 GCF_982775275.1 Nitrosophilus sp. | reverse complement strand
GCGTTTTTAATAGCCTGAATTATAGCGATCAAATCTCTTGGCGATATTCCAAGATCGTTTAAAGCTTTTACAAGATCTTTTAAAGATGGAGACTCTATCGAAAATATTCTTGCGTTTTCCTCTTTTACTTCGGTTTTTACTTTTTCTATCATAGCCGTTTCTCCTTGTGAGAAAGGCAGCGGTTGAGATACTTTTGGCTCTTTTTGAATGGATACGTATATATTTCCGTGGGAAACATAAACTGGTGTGTCTATTTTTATATCCCCGCTCATTATAACGGTTCCGGTTCTTTCGTATATTACGATCGTTGGTTCGTTATCGGTATCGATTTTTAAATTTAATACTTTTGATACAAAATCGACTTTTTTTAGATTTTTTGGATATTTAACTTTAATAGTCGCCGAATCTATAGGATTGGCAAGATTTTTTTTGAAAGTTTTATTTATAATTTTAGCTATTTTTTGAGCTTTGGTAAAATCTGGATGTTTTAGCGTTAAAGTTAAATCTTTCATATTCGAAAAATCAAAGGGAAGATCTTTTTCTATGATTCCCCCGTTTGGAACTACGGCGGTCGTTGTAAAATTTTTTTGAATTTTTCCCCCTTTATTTGATTCACTAAAACCTCCACCGGTAGATACCGGTCCTTGGGCAAAAGCGTAAACCTTTTTATCGGGACCAAATAGTGGCGTTCTTATTAAGACTCCGTTTCCGATATCTTTGGCATCTCCCAAAGAAGAAACTGTTACGTCAAAAGTCATACCGCTTTTGGCAAAAGGCGGCATATTGGCCGTAACTATCACAGCAGCAGCGTTTTTTGTCTTAACATCTTTTGGATTTATATATATACCCATTTTTTTTAGCATATTGGCAATACTCAAAAGGGTAAATTTTGTCGTAGTGCCATCCCCAGTTCCGTTTAATCCCACTACTATTCCATATCCGGTTAAATAGTTGGTTCTAACTCCTACAATATTTACTTCACTTCCTATCTTAACCTCGCTAGCAAACAAAAAAATAGAAAAAATTAAAATAAAAAATATCTTCCTTACCATACGCAACCTTTAAAATATTACTAAAAGGGCCATATTTTCATAATAAATTTAGCCAACCATCCGGGACTTTGGTTGTCTGCCATAAATCCTTGTCCATTATACTCTACATACATATCCGAAATCTTTGAGGATTCTATCGAGTTATCTTGTGATATATCGTTTGGTTTGATAACCCCAGATATTTTTAAAACCTGGATATCTTCATTTATTTTTATATATTTTTTGCCTATAATATAAAGATTTCCGTTTGGATAGACTTTTACGACTCTTGCTGAAATAGTAGCAATAAGCTTTGCTTTTCTTTTAGTATCTCCAGAACCAGAAAAACTATTTTTTGAAGACTGTTTTAAGGCAAACACATCTGTTTTATTTGGAACTTTTTTATCCATTATCGTAGCTGAAGGAAAACTAAGATCTAAATCATTACTTCTTGAAGCTTTAGTATTTGCACTTCCCTGTCCGGAAATATTTTCAAATATTTTTACTATTACAATATCTCCTATATTGTGAGCTTTATCATCGCTAAAAAGATTATCGTATCCGTTATATAAAGATCCGGGCGCTTTTGAAGATTGATTCTCTTTAATAACTGGAGCTTCAATCTTTGGAGGTTGAACATTTTTTTTATTACTACAGCCGTTTATTATAAAAATTGTTAATAAAATTGCGCCTAATTGATAAACTCTACCACGTAGGGAGCGATAACTTTGCATTTAATTACCTTATTGGTTGATATATTTTTTACTTTTATAATCTGATTTAACTCTCCATTTTCCAAAGCAAGTCCCATAAGCTCTATTTTTATGGGGCCGTTTTTATAAATGATTTTTACATTTTTTCTTTTTTTTACCAAATAGTTTGGCTCTATAAAATATCTTTTTATTATACTATCTTTTTTTATTTCTCTTTTAGCCACTTTCCCTACAATCTCATCTTCCCCCAAAATTTGGGAAACTCTAACCCTTTTTTCTTTTTTAAAATAGATATCTTCTTTTGATATTTTTCTATTTTTTAAAATATCCCTTTTTGCGTAAGGAACCAAAACGAACCTTTCAACCCTTAGGGTTATTGGTATTTTTTTATACAACTTTTTATCTACAAAAATTAGATAATCTATATACATATGTGTGGAAGTTTTTGATTTGAGAACTATTTTTTTTTCGATCTCTCCAAAGGGTAAAATATACTCTTTTTTTGATAAAGATATAGATTTTAGCGCAAGATTTGGATTTTTATCGATAAATTTTTTTATATCCTTTTTGATATCTTCATATCCTAACTTGATACTTTTTCTTTTTACAATGGCATAATCTTGGCCGGTTATTAAAATATTTGAAGTATCTATATAATTATCTTTTAACTTTTTTAAAATTTCATCTTTTTTTACCTTAACAACTCCCTGTTTGATCTCTTTTATAAAAATGGAGCCTATAAAATCTTTTAATCTATCTTCTTTTTTGGAAGAATTTATTTTTGATATATCTTTTATTAAAACTTCGTTTTTTTCAAGCTCAACAACCGGTAAAATCTCTATTGTAATTTTTGCATAAATAGTATTGGCAAAAAGAAGCAAAAAGGCAAAAAACGCCTTTTTAAGATTATGATTTGAGTGTAGAAACTGTTCTAAGCATCTCATCTGCTGTTGTAATACCTTTTGAATTTATCTCATAAGCTCTTTGAGCAACGATCAAATTAACCATCTCGTCTACTATATTAACGTTAGAACTCTCAAGAAATCCTTGAGCCAATTTTCCAAATCCGTCGCTATTTGGATCGCCCTCTATCGCTTCTGCAGAAGCCTCAGTTGGAACAAAAAGGTTTTGTCCTATAGCTTTGAGTCCTGCCGGATTTATAAATCTATAAAGTTTTATATCGGCAAGCTCTTCAATAGTTTGCACGCCACCTTCATTCCTAACAGCGGTTACTTTTCCGTTAGGACTTATTGAGATACTAATTAGCGTTTCAGGAGATGATATCTGAATATTTGGAGAGAGTTTATATCCCTCGGATGTTACAACATATCCTTCATTATCCAGTTGAAAATTGCCGGCTCTCGTATAAGCTTCTCCACCTCCTGGAGTTTCTATTTTAAAAAAGCCTTTTCCCTCTATAGCTACATCCAATTCTCTATCGGTTTTTCTTAAGCTCCCTTGAGAAAATATTTTGCTAACATCTGAAAGCTTTACCCCAAGTCCCACCTGAATCCCAGAAGGTATCATATTTTCATCAGAGCTTTTAACTCCAGGATCTTTAATATTTTGGTATATTAAATCCTCAAAATTTGCTCTGCTTATCTTAAATCCAACAGTATTTACGTTTGCGATATTGTTGGATACCACATCCAAATTTGTCTGTTGAGCCTGCATTCCCGAAGCTGAAGTCCATAAAGCTCTAATCATCTCTCATCCTTTAAAAATAATATTTAAACCAACTATATTTACGCTCTACCTATCTCGTTGGTTTTTTGCTCCAATGCGTCTAAAGATTTTATAAGATTTGAATATATCTCAAATCTTCTTTGAGATATTATCATTTCACTCATCTCGTTTATAACATTTACGTTTGAGCTTTCTAAAAACCCTTGTCTTATCAAAAATTTCGGCTCAAACTCTTCTCCTTTTGGCCTATAATAACTATATCCAAACGCCTCTACGCTTTTATAGGCAACTACTTTAATTTTGGCTACCTTTTCTCCTTTTTGGAAAATAGTTCCATCGCTTCCAACGGATATATCAAGTTTTGAATCTAACTCTATTTTTTTTCCCAAATCGTCTAAAACATAATTCCCATTTGAATCTACTAAAAAACCTTTATCATTTATAAAAAAATGACCATCTCTTGTTAAAAGATTTCCATCTTTTGTCTCTATTTGAAAAAAGCCATCACCTTCGATCGCAAAATCCAAATGGTTTTGTGTTTTTTTAAGACTACCTTGATCTAATATAACGGGAGTCTCTTCAAATCTTGAAAAAACGAAAAGATGATTTGAATCGCCTCTATTTTCATCTATTCTTTGACTCATCTCTTTAAGCAACATTTTCTTAAAACCGGTTGTATTTACGTTTGCTATATTGTTGGTTATCGTATCTAACTGCTCCATCGCTCTTGAGCTTCCACTTGCCAAAACATAAATAGATTGAAGATTTAGGGCCATTATCTATCCTTATTCGCTATCCAATATTTTCATTCTATCTTCGGGGGTTATAATATTTGTTATTTTTATTCCAAAACTATTTTTTATCGTGTAAAGCTCGCCTTTTGCTATTAATTTTCCGTTTACTTTTAAATCTACAGGTTCATTTATCATTTTATCAAGCTCAATTACGCTATTTGGATTTAATTTTAAAATCTCTTCTATGGGAAGCTCTGTTGATCCTATCTCAACGGTAACCTCTAAGGGAATATCCATAAGTAAGGAGAGTTTTGAACTATCGCTTTTTTCATAATTTTCAAAAGATGGCAAAGACTCTTCTAAA
>NZ_CEXZHP010000019.1:0-15559 GCF_982775275.1 Nitrosophilus sp. | reverse complement strand
AAGATCATCCTAAATAATCTCTCCCCCGTTTTAAGGGCTGAAATTATACTAAATAAAACTGAAATTGTCAAGGGTAATTTGAAGTTTTTTAACAAAAAATTCAAATTGGAAGATTATTATACATAAAGGGGTCTTAAAATTAAATTAACCGCTAATTGAACTTATATAAGCATAGCCAGTTTCTTTTGCAATAGTTATGGTAAAACTACCGTATGGAGTATTAAAAGTTATATTACAATCGTTTGTTAAAAAATTATATATATTGTTATAAGTATCATTATAAGGTCTACCCAATTCATCAAAAGCAATATATTGATTTACACATCCGCCATTAAAATTGATGCTATTAATTCCATATTTTAAGCCTATTAATACCTCTTTACTTTCATCCTCTTGTGGTTGACAAGTTCCATCATTATATAAATATTTCCCATCGGAAGGATTTATTGCACTTTCATCTTTGCCAGGAGCAGCAGATGCACCACCATGATTTAAATCCCTATATATTACATAATATTTTTCATTTGTTGCATCTGCACAATCTCTAAAAGCTATTCTCCATCTTTCTTTAAAAAAATCCTGATCATTTGGATCAAATCTATCATCCATCATTGCAAGATGTTGAGTATATCTAATGTGCGAAAGTATTTGATCTGCAGCCTCTTGAAGTTTATCTGTATCCAATCTAGGTATGGCAATAGCAGAAAGAATGCCAATAACGACAATTACTATAATTGTCTCATAAATAGTAAATGCTTTTTTCACATAATTTCCTTTGTGGAAAATCGGCTTTATGCCGATTATACCACAAAATTATTTAATCTCTTCAGCCTTTTTAACATCATATAATATATCATCAAACGGATGTCTATACATAGGCATAGCAAGTCTTTTTTCATCCAATACATGTCCAATAAAACCAATAGTTCTTCCTAGGATAAAGAAAGAGTTTAAAACTCCTGATTCAATAAAAGTATCAATCTCTTTTTCACTATATCCTAATGCTCTCCACATATCAACCATTAATATACCGATTGTTCCGTCAACATTTAAAATTAGATTTTCTTTTTTAGAAGTTGTAAGTTTTTCAACTTCTAATGCGTATTGCAATAATGATGTTTGAGGGAAGTTTTCGTTTGCAAAATTTTTAAGGCCTTCAACTCTTTTATCTGGATTTCTAACAGATTTAATTCTATGTCCAATACCAGGTATTGGAATACCTTGTTTTTTCATATATCCTATAAATTCTTGAGGAGTCATATTATTATCATATGCGTATTTAAAATATTTTGCTGCACCATCAATAGCTCCCCCAAATCTTGGACCTATAGTTAGTAATCCAGTTACTAAACTCTCAACTACACTTTTTCCAGCTCTTGCTGTAACTTTTGCATTGTGAGCTCCACTAACAGCTGGACCATGATCAGCTACAGTTTTAATAACTGTCTCGATGAAATCAACAGCCCATCTTGGATAAACTTTTTTAAACCAAAGAAGACTAATTACATCTCCTATTGTTTTACCAGTATCTGGAGTTGCAACAGAGCTTATAGGATATCCAGCATAAGTAGCCTCTTCTCCTCTATCATCACTAATTGTACATATGAAATTTTTAGGTTTTCTTATTTTTCCAGCTTTTAAAGCTTTAGCATAATCTTCAGGAATTTGAGGAACTTCTGGTTCTTCAATATCTGTTATAATACCTTCACCTTTTAATTGCTCATATACACCTTTTATCACGTGAGGAAGATCGTTAAAGCTATCAGGAACATGAATACCAGCTTCCTTCATAGCGGCATTTTTAGCTATTGCTGTCTCTTCCTCAACATTTGCGCTTGCTCCTGCGTGTCCAAATTGAACACCGCTGCTAAAATATTGAGCAATTGTTCCTATACACCAAGCAATAATTGGTTTTTTAATCTTTCCGCTTTTTACAGCTTCAATAACTTTATACTCTTCTCTTCCGCCAACTTCGCCAAGTAAAACCATATATTTTACTTGCGGATTCTCTTCCATTCTTAATAGATGATCGATAAATACAGAACCAACAAATCTATCTCCACCTATTGCAACACCTTCTGCTATACCATCTGCATTTAGAGCGATAATATTTGAAAGTTCGTTAAAAAGACCACCACTTCTAGTAACTAAACCGCAGCTTCCTGGTCTATGAAGTTTTGATTTAACTATATTTTCTATAGTTCCGCCAATATTTGCTATCTTAAATGCCCCAGGAGTAATCGCTCCTACAGTAGCCGGTCCAATTATTAATACATTTTTCTCTCTTGCGGTTTTATTCATAATTCTTGCAAGTCTTTCTGGGATACCTTCAGCTGTAACCATTATTGTTTTAAATTGATTAAGTTTTAGCGCATCCATTGTTACATCATAAGCTGTTCTAAAAGATGCAAAATTTAAAAGAACGTCAGCATTTGGATGTGCCGCCGCAGCTTCTGCAGTACTTCTATAAAGAGGAATCATAATCTCTTCGGTTCCGAAGAAAAATTTATCAAATTTATTTGATGAAGTTGGAGCTACGATTGCTGCAACAGATGGTTTTTCTCTTTTAATAATATAATCATAATCAAGCATTCTTTGGATTGCATTTCTATTGTTGTTCCAAAATATCGCCTGCGTATCTTTTGTAAATAATGCTCCCATATTTTTCTCCCTTAATTTATTGTGCTTTTTCTTCTAATGCCATTCTTACTATATCTGTCATATGTGTTTCAGGACCATATACATGTATTTCTAAGCCAAGTCTTTGTGCTGCCTCTTTGATTTTTCTTAATCCTTCTTCATAGTTTGGTCCACCGCGTCTTACATATATTTTAACATTATGCTCTTTTAATTTATCTGCATATTTTTCCATTGCTTGAATTATCCCAGTAAATGTTTTTGCAACATCTGTAAAGTTTGCTATAGCACCACCTATTATTAATATTTTTCCTCTAGGATCAGGATATCTTGTCATTAAATCAAATATAGTCTCAGCATAAAATCTAGTTTCATCAGTTGTAGGTCCACCAGAGTATTCTCCATAATTTGCCAAATCCTCAACACCGGCCAAATCAGCTATAGTATCTGCATAAACAACCGATGCTCCACCGCCTGCAACCATAGTCCAAATTCTTCCTTTTGGATTTAAAATCGTAAGTTTTAAAGAAGCACCGCTTTTTGCATCTGCCTCAGCAATTGCCTCTTCTTCAGGAGATTTTTCTTCCATACCAAATGGAGTTGGAAACTCAATATCACCCCAAACATCTTTCATTAAAAATCCAGCTGTATCATCAAGTCTTGCAACTAAATCAAGTAAATATGCATTTTCGCCTTGCAATACTATAGGATTTATCTCTAGATATGCAAAATATAAATCTCTAAAAAATTTATAAAACGCTTTTGCAAAATTTCCAAATTGCTCTTTTCTATCCTCTGCTATGTCTGAAGGAATATTTTTTTCAACCAATTTATCAATATCTTCGTTTGTTGCGTCTATTGGTATTTTAACCTCAACTACTTTGTCCCAATTCTCTTCAACTTCCATTCCACCTTCGGCACTCATATAAAGCACATCATACTCTTCATCTAAAGTAGTTGCAGCGATATAATACTCTTCATCTTGAGTATGAGGTGTAAAAGGTTCAACTATAAAATGTGTCAAATATCCTTTTTGTCCAGAAAGTAGTGTTACTTCTTTGCTTCTTTTTTCATCAATCCAGTTAGCGGCATCTGCTAAAGTAACATCACCTGGCTTATTTATTTTAAATAGAACTAAATTATTTTTTCCTCTTTTACCAAATAGCATATCCGGTTTTGCCACAAGTGGCTTATTTTTTAACCATTCATATCCAGGCTCTTGGGCTTTTTTTAAAAGCTCTTCCCCGCTTGTAACTAAAACAGATTCAAAGGGGTATTTTAAAGGTGCAAAATATTTGTCCCAATTTTTAGCAAAAAGTTTTTTGCCATCATATTCACGTATCGCTCTTTGAGCCATTATATCTCCTTTTATTTAGTGCTAAATCCAAGTTAAGTATTAAGTTTGAGAAAAATTTTGCGCTTAATACTTAACTCTTATCACTATTTTTGTGCAATTGTAACATTCTACAAAACATAAATATATAAAAACATCAAATTATAAAAATAATCTCTACTTTTTGTTAATTTTTGAAACATAATAATCTTTTAATATTATATCTTTGTATCGAATCGAAACTTTTATAGAGTTTGGATCAATTTTTTTCTTGGTTAAAAGATATTTCGAGTTGTTGCAAATACCATAAAATTTTAATTGATATAATAGTTTTTTATCATCGGTTTTAACGCAGTTTATTCCTAATTTTTTTAAATTTTGCGCCAATATTTTAGATATATGATATTTGTATGCAAAATGTTTTTTAGGATTTTTTATAAAAAGGTATAAAGGCTTATTAAAAACTAAAACCAAATCGTTAAATATAAGCGTAATTAAAACAAATAAAAAAAGTATTTTATGCTTTTTCCTATATACTGGTATTCTAACTCTATAACTTGATAAAAAAACCTTTATCATTAAAACTATGCCAATCAAAACAAAAGGAGCAAAATCTTCAATATATATTTTTTGTCTAAAAGACAGTAACAAGGAAAAGACAAAAGATACAAAAGATATAAACCAGATTATATTTTTTTCCTCTTTTATTAAAATTCTATAAAGGGTATAAAAAAAATAGATAAAAACAAAAGGGGAAAAAATAGCAGAATAGATGCCAAAAATATCTAAAAAATAGTTTTTTGGTTTGCCACTTACATCAAATCCGTAAATATACATAGAGAGTGTAAAAAATAATAAAGAAACAATTATGGTTAAATTATCTTTTTTATAAAGGGAATAGAAAAAAAGAGATAGAAAAAATATGGCAAAAGAGTTATCAATAAATAGCATAATAGGAAATAAAATATAAGCGATTTTTTTTAATTTTATATAAAAATATAAAAATAAAAGGGTAAAAAAGATAATAATCGGAGCTTCGCTTATTATCAAAGAAGAGCTTATAAACCCAGGAAGCAACGAAAAAATTATAGCACTTAGTAGTACATCGCTCTCTTTTTTTAATATTTTTTTTGAAATATCATATAAAAGTAAAATATTGGCGATATTTGAAAGAATAAAAAATATTCTTAAACCTATTTCGTTTTTTCCAAATATCGATGTTGTAAAATTAATAATATAATGTATTAATGATCTATCTTCATAAAAAATTACCGCTTCTCGCGGAGAGATATAGATATCTTTTGATATAAAAATCAAAAAAATAAAATAGATAAATAGATACAAAAAGAGAATATGTTTATTCTTCATACTCACAATTTTAAAAAATTATTTATTATCTCATGACCATATTGACTCATAATAGATTCAGGATGAAACTGAACACCATATATTGGTTTGTCTTTTATCTCTAAAGCCATTATCTCATCATCATCTTTACTATAAGCTGTAGGAATCACAACTGAAGGGAGACTCTCTTTATCTACCACCAATGAGTGATATCTAGTTGCAACAAACTCTTTTGGTATTCCTTCAAAAATTTTACTCTCTTTAACAATCTTTATAATCGAAGTTTTTCCATGCATCATATTTTTAGCCTCTATTATATTGGCTCCAAAGGCTTCAGCAATCGCTTGATGTCCCAAACATATACCAAAAATTGGAAGCTTGTCTTGAAAATATTTTATTACATCCAAACTTACTCCAGCCTCCTTAGGAGTTGCTGGTCCAGGGGAGATTATAATTTTTTGCGGATTTAATTTTTCTATCTCTTTTACTCCCATCTCATCGTTTCTTATAACTTTTAAGTCAGCGCCTAACTCTAAGCAGTATTGAACGATATTATAAGTAAAGCTGTCATAATTATCTATCATTAAAATCATTTTTTCATATCCTTAGTCCAAAAAAAATCTATCCACTCATCCGCAAATTTAACAAAAAAATC
Source organism: Nitrosophilus sp. (assembly GCF_982775275.1). Taxonomy (NCBI): domain Bacteria; kingdom Pseudomonadati; phylum Campylobacterota; class Epsilonproteobacteria; order Nautiliales; family Nitratiruptoraceae; genus Nitrosophilus; species Nitrosophilus sp. Next base: position 9,587 of record NZ_CEXZHP010000019.1, on the reverse strand, counting down.
TGGTTTAAATTTTGCGCTTTTTTTATAAAAAATAGAAGCGACTTTTATATCTATTTTTGGATATCTCTTTTTTATGCTTTTAATTACTTCAGTTATAGTTTCTCCGCTATCAATTATATCATCAACGATTAAAATTTTTTCATAATTTTGCAAATTCGGAATATTAAACACCTCTATTTTTTCCAATTTTTTCGTATACTCATATCCAATTGAATTTATGGTAAAAACCTCTCTTTTATCAAAATACTCTCCTAACATATGAGCTATGGTCATTCCGCCTCTTGCAATAGCAACTATTGCATCAAAATCATAATCTATATCTTGAGCAAGTTTTTTTAAATCTTTTAGAAATTCTTCATAAGGATAATATCTTTTTCTCATTACCAAACTTTTAACTGATTATAAAGGCTATCTCTCTCAACCGGTATAAAGCCGCTATCTTTAATAAGATGAACAAATTCATCAACAGCTAGTCCGTATCTACTGTTTGCTCCAGCGGCACTTTGGATAGATTCATACTCGATTGTTCCATCCAAATCATCGGCTCCAAACTCTTGAGCCACTAATGCTAAATTTAGCGTTGAAGTGGCCCAATAAGCTTTTATATGAGGAATATTATCAAGTATTAGTCTTGAAATGGCTATAGTTTTTAAATACTCCTGACCAGTTACAAAATCTTTCACATTTAAATAGTTGTTCTCTTTTTGATAGATTAACGGGATAAAAGCGTTAAAGCCGTTAGTTTCATCTTGCAAATCTCTTAATCTAATCATATGATCGATTCTATGAGATCTATCTTCGATATGGCCAAAAAGCATCGTTGCGTTACTTTTCCTTCCTCTTTCATGCCAAAGTTTATGGATTTTTAGCCAATCTTTAGAACTAACCTTTCCTTTACATAAATAATCCCTAATCTCCTCATCAAATATCTCCGCTCCGCCACCTGGCATGCTATCTACACCGTTTTGTATCATAAGATCTATTATCTTTTCATAACTTAACCCATACTCTTTTGCCAAAAAATTTACCTCAGCCGCGGTTAAAGCTTTAATATGAATTTGAGGGAAATTTTCTTTAATTTTTTTGAAAATGCCAAGATACCACTCTAGTCCTACCTTATCGTTATGAGCAGATACTATATGAACCTCTTTTATACCTTTTTTATAAGACTCTTTTACGATATTTAATATCTCCTCATGACTCATTGTATATGGATTTGGGTTTTTTCGATTTGCACTAAAGGCGCAAAATTTGCATATATCTTTACAAATATTTGTGGGATTTATATGTCTATTTATATTAAAAAAACTTTTTTTCCCATATAATTTATATCTTTTATCAAACGCAAACTTTCCTAACGTAAAAATATCCAAATCATATAGTTTTAAACCTTCTTCAAAATCCAATCTTTCACCATTTTCAAGTTTTTCAACAATCTCTCGCACAAATCGCTCCAAATTATCTTTTACGCAATTATACAAAAAAGAGTATAATTTTAAAACAACAAAAATTAAATTTTCAAAATTATAAAGGGCAAACAGATATGCAATTAAAAGAGAAAATTGAAGAACTTTTAAATGAGAATGCAACGGAATTCGAGATATCAAAAGCTATAAGGGAGTATATAAAAAACTATTTTAAAACTTTAGATAAAATTTTTGAAAAATCCCAAGGAAAAGATTTTTTAGTAAAACATACAAGATATATAGACTCTATAATTATCTCGATATATAAAGTCGCTATTAGAAAAATGTTTGGTTTGTATATTCCTATGAGCAACTCCATACCCATTGCTTTAGTAGCTCTTGGAAGCTACGGAAGAGAGCAGATGGCTCCATATTCAGATATTGATCTAATGATAGTTTATGAAGATATCGAAGGATATAACGTTAAAGCCTTAATCGAAAAAATTTTATATATTATATGGGACACTAAACTAAAACTTGGGCACAGAGTCCATAGGTTGGATGAACTTTTAAAAGTCTCAAATGAAGATGATACTATTAAAACCGCACTAATTGAATCAAGATTTATATGCGGTTCTAAATATTTATGGTTCAAAATAGAAAATGAACTTAATAAAATTAGACAAAAAAACCAAAAAGAGTATATTTTCAAAAAAATAGACGAGGCTAAAAAAAGAAGAGAAAAATATCCAATATCTATGGAGCCTAACATAAAAGAGGGGGTTGGGGGCTTAAGAGATGCCAATTTGCTCTTTTGGATAGCAAATGTTTTATATTCTATAAATTCTTTAAAAGATTTAAGCCAAAAATTATTTAGCGACGAAGAGTATAAAGAGTTTAGAATAGCTCTGGAGTGGTTATTTAAAATAAGAGCGGCTCTACATCTTGTAGCCAAAAAAAAGGAGGATTCTCTTTTACTCCAATATATTCCAGATGTTGCCAAAAAATTGTCAATAAAGAGCAAATCGGATAAAAAAGCACAACAAATCGTTGTATCAAGGACCCTTCAAGCTCTCCATACGATAGATGGTTTTACCCAAATTTTTACAAAAAAGCTTATAAGAAGATTTTTAATAGATCTAAAAAATATTGGATATTTAAAAGAAAAAAGAGTATGTAAAAACCTTTATTTATGCGACGAAAAAGTTTATTCAACTTTTCATAGCAAAGAGATTGCGTTGAAAAATTTTTTAATAAATATAGATTTTATGGAGTTTAAAGATTATGATCCAAGCTTTATCCATTATGCAAAAAATGTAAAATACTCTAAAAATCTTGATAAAAAAAGCAAAATTTTAATAAAAAAACTTTTTTTCAAAAAAAATCTATATCCGATATTAAAGCTTCTTCATAAAAGCAATCTTTTACCCATCATTATTCCTCCACTAAAAAAAATAATGTTTTTACCTCAGTTTGACGGGTATCATCAATATCCTGTAGATATTCACTCTTTATATAGCATAAAAAATCTTGAGAATATTCAAGATAGCTTTATTAAAAATCTTTATAACAACCTTCCAAAAGGACACAAAGCTATACTAAAATTGGCCACGCTGCTTCATGATAGCGGAAAAGGCAGAATTCAAGACCACAGCGAAGTTGGTGCAAAATTGATCAAAATTTTTGCTCAAAAGCTTGGATTTAACCAAGAATTGATCGATATAGGATCAACTTTAATTAGATATCATACCTCAATGAGCAACACCGCATATAGAGAGGATATTCATAGTGAAAAAACGCTTTTTGGTTTTACGGCAAAATTAAAATCTCCTATCGTTTTAGATATGCTTTATATCTTAACTTACGCGGATATTAACGCCGTTGGAAAGGATATCTATACATCATACAACGCAAGACTTTTAAAAGAGCTTTATCTTTTGGCAAAAGAGACTTTCGGTAAAAAAGAGATTTTAGAAGAGAGCGCAAAAAGAATAAAAAAAGAAGAGGCTTTAAAAAAGAGCCAAAAATTTAAAAATCTTCCAAAAAATTTACAAAAAAAGATCTTATCTATTGAATCAAATCTATTTTTTATAAAACATAAAATTGACGAAATATTAAACATATCGATAAAAGCCGATAAAACTAAAAATTATTTGTATGAGATAAAAAACGAGGATTTTTTAACTATTGAGATCATAAGAAAAGTTCCTTTAAATCTTGGCTATCTCCTTGGAAAATTGAGTTTTTTGGATGTTGCTTCGATGGAGGTGTTTAAACTTTTTAACAAAGTAAAATATTTTAAAATAGAATTTTTAGAAAAGATTGATGATGAAAATATAAGCTATATCGAAAAAATTATAAAAGACTCTTTTGATATGGACAAAAAGATTAAATTAAAAAAGCCGCAAATTTTAAAAAACGAGATAAAAATCGACTGCGAACATTCAAAAACCTATGCATCATTGCATTTGAACGTAAAAAATCAAAAAGGTCTATTAGCGTTTATTGCTGCTCTTTTTGATAAATTTGGCATCGATATCGCAACGGCTAAAGTGCATACTATTAAAAATAGGGCAAGAGACCTTTTTTTAATAGAAAAAAATGGAAACTTTTGCAATAATAAAGAAAAAATCATTGAAATTTTAACAAAAGGCGAAAGTTAATGTGTGGAATTGTGGGATATATAGGTAATAAAGAGATAAAAAATATTTTAATTGAAGGATTAAAAGAGCTAGAATATAGAGGATATGATAGTGCCGGAATAGCAATAATTCAAAACGAATCTATGCACGTTTTTAAAGCCGTTGGAAAAATAAAAAATCTAGAAGAAAAAGCAAAAGATTTTAAAACCAAAAATTTCGCAATAGGTATAGGTCACACAAGATGGGCAACTCATGGAAAGCCAACGGAACTAAACGCCCATCCCCATTTGGGAGAGTTTAGTTATGTGGTGCATAATGGTATTATAGAAAATTATAAAGAATTAAAAAATACTCTAGAAGAAAAGGGATACAAATTTATTAGTCAAACCGACACCGAAACGATTGTGCATCTGTTTGAAGATTTTTATAAAACCACAAAAGATCCTTTTTTGGCTTTTAAAAAGACAGTTTTAAATCTAAAAGGAGCTTATGCGATATTATTGATAACAAAAGCTGCGCCTGATACTATATTTTTCGCAAAAAACGGATCCCCTCTAATTGTTGGTAGAAATCCTCAAGGAGAAATATTTTTTGCTTCAAGCGATGCTCCGCTTATAGGCCACGCAACGGAAGTTTCATATCTTGATGATTTAACTTACGGATATGCTAAAAAAGATGAAATTAAAGCTTATAAAGATAATAAAGAAATAAAACTCGATTTTACTCCTTTGAGTGCAAATAAAGAGTTAGCGCAAAAAGGTGGATTTAGATTTTTTATGGAAAAAGAGATATATGAGCAGTCTCGAGTAGTTAGCGAAACGATAATGGGGAGAGTAAAACCGCAAAAAATTGAGTTTGAAGAGATAGACGAAAATTTTTTTGAAGATATCCAAAATATTAAAATTTGCGCATGCGGAACAAGCTATCATGCCGGTTTGAGTAGCAGCTATCTTTTTGAAAGAGTTTCAAAAATCCCAACTACCGTAGAGATTGCTAGCGAATTTAGATATAAAGATCCTTTATTAAATAAAAATACCCTTTTTATAGTTATAAGCCAAAGCGGTGAAACGGCCGATACTTTAGAGGCTTTAAAAATAGCAAAAAAAGCCAAACTAAAAACGTTGGCAATTTGTAACGTAGATAACTCTTCTATCGTTAGGCTTGCCGATAAAACGATCTTAACAAGAGCTGGGATAGAAAAAGGGGTAGCAAGCACAAAAGCTTTTGCAACACAGATGATGGTTTTATGGATGTTGAGTCTATATATGGCTCAGATTAGAAAAACCGTATCACTCGAATTTTTATCAAAAGAGATAGATACCATTTTACAAGTTCCAAAAGTTTTAATAGTAAATAGCGCTCTTCATGAAAAAATAAAAAGATTATCAAAAAGATATCTTCACGGGCACGGATTTTTCTTTATAGGCAGAGACATTTTTTATCCTTTGGCACTGGAAGGAGCGCTAAAATTAAAAGAGATAAGCTATCTCCACGCAGAAGGATATCCAGCGGGTGAGATGAAACATGGACCAATAGCGTTAGCCGATCCTGAACTTTTTACGATCGCTTTAATGCCCAAAAATCTCCTTTATGAAAAAATAAAAAGCAATGTTGAAGAATTAAGCGCAAGAGACTCTACGATACTCGCAATTAGTCCAAAAGATTTTGAGATTGCAGATGACTTTATAAAAATAAAAGAGTATAATCATTATATGTTAGAATACTTTGAGATGATGCTCATTGTTCAGCTTTTGGCTATGGAGATAGCAATAAGGCTCGGAAATGACGTAGATATGCCAAGAAATTTGGCAAAAAGCGTAACAGTTGAATAGTGGAGAGAAAATGGAAAAAATTGTTAAAAATCTTTTAGATAAGCTTATTGATCTTTTGGAAAAAGAGAATTTCCTTTTAATAAAAACTATAAATGATATAAAATATTCTCAAGATCTCATCAAGATCCTTGAGGAGAAACAAAAAACGCTTTTTGAAATTTCAAGATTAAATGAAAAAGATCTTCTCCCGTTTAAAGAGGATCTTGAAAAAATAAAAAATCTAACTGACAAAAATTTAAAATTGGCACAAAATAATCTTGAATTTATTGAAGAGGTGTTTGAGGCGATATTTGAAGAAGAATCGCCAAAACAGTATACAAAATCCGGTGAAATACAAACAAAAAAAGAGGGACTTTTCAATAAAAAAATATAAATTTTAGCCGATAATATAAAAAAAAGGATTGGTATGTCTTTATTTTACTCTTTAAACCTTAGTTCTCAAGCTCTGCTAACATTTAAAAGAGGAATAGATATAACAAATAAAAATATGACGAATGTCTATACCGATGGCTATAGTAGGGTTAATCCTGTCTTTGAAAACCTTCATAGTGGAGGAGTATATTTAAATAGAGCTCAAAGAATTTTTGATACTTCGCTATTTAATAGAGTTATAAATACCAATCAATTAGTAGTATCAGATGAGACATACAAAGATATTTTAGAAGAGATAGAGTTTAATTTTAACGATATTCAAGGCAGCGGCTTTTCAGATGCATTGGATAGATTTTTTGCCTCTATGAATGATATTATCACAAATCCAGATGACCTATCCGCTAGAGAAAGCTTTTTATACGAAACAAAAAATTTAATAGGAAGAATTAGAACTTCATACAATAATTTAACGGATCTAAAAGAAAAATCCAATTTAACATTAAGAGACGATATAAAAAAAATAAATGAGTTAACTTCAAAATTAGCAAAAATTAATGCCGGAATTAGAGGTTTTTTCAATGACGAAGAGAGAGTTAACACATATAAAGATGAAAGAGATAGAACCTTAAAAGAGTTAAGCTCTCTTATCGATATAAAAGCTACTTTTCAAAATGATGGGACCGTAAATATTTCAACTTCAAAAGGATTTGATCTTGTTTTATTTGATAAATCTCACGATTTATCTTTTGAAACAGATTCCGATGCAAACCCTGTTATAAAATGGGAAGGAATAAATATAACAAATGAATTAAAAAATGGCAAAGTTGGTGGAATTATAAAAGGAGTTAAATCTATAAATAGTCAAATAGATAGATTAAATAGATTTACAGAAGAGTTTGCGACTAATATAAACGATATCCATGATAATGGATACGATCTTTATGGAAACCCTGGGGGTAATCTATTTAGTTTCACACCTAGTAACGCCGCTTCTGATATCGATCTATCTTTTTTAGATCCAAAAATGGTTGCAGCTGCAGCAAACAACAGCGATTTGGCTGCAGATAACGAAAATATAAAATCTTTGTTAAATATAAAGGATAAAAAAATATCAACACTTGACAATTTAACTTTCAATGAATATTATAATAATAATATTATAGCGCCCGTGGCTTTTGAGCTTTCTCATATAAAAGATTCTTTAAAAGATAATAGATTTTTATATGAGGCTGTTGAACAAAAGTATCAGGAAAAAAGTTCAGTAAATTTAGACGAAGAGCTGATAAATTTAACACAGCTACAAAGATCCTATGAAGCCGCGGCTAGAATAATAAATGTTACCGATGAATTATTACAGACGGTTTTAGGAATTGTAGACTAAAAAAATTTTAATTTCTACCGATAATGAGCGTAGAAAAACTTAAAGAGGTTTAAGAAAATGAGAATACCTGAAATATCTCTTTTTAATACATTCACAAAATATGATAGATTAAGACAGAAAGAGATAGAAAGATATACAAAAGAATTGGCATCAGGCAAGAAGATATTGCAACCATCTGATAATGCCGTTGACATAAATAGATCTTTAAGATTAAAATCACTAAAAAGCGATATTCAAAGCTATATGAAAAATATGAATATCGTTCAAAGTACTCAAAGAGTAGCGGAAAGCTCTTTGGAAAATATTGTTGAAACAGCCCAAGAAGCAAGAGTAGAGATTGTTAGACTTTTAAATACCGGCGTAATTGACGCAGAAGATGCCCAGATCGTTGATGAATATCTTCAATCATTAAAAGAGTACATAATAGGACAAGCAAATATCAAAATAGGAGATAGTGCCATTTTTGGAGGAGTACATACCCAAGAAAATCCATTCAATAGTGATGGCACATATAATGGATCTGAAAAAACAACAAAAGTCCCTATCGCAAAAGGTGTAGAGTTAGATATCAACTATAACGGGAAAGAGTATCTTGGCGTGGATGATAATGATAATAAAATAATAATCGTTAAAGTTTTAGACAAAATACATGAAATTATACAATCTGGTGATTTAAGTAGACTTCATGATAATACAGGTAGCGAATTTAATGCTACATTTGATGGAAAAAACGCAAATAATATTTTAGATGCTTTTGATTTAGGCATGAATGCTATTATGCAGCATAGATCATTGATAGGTTCTCAAGAAAAAACGCTTGAGAGTTTAAGAGAACAGCATCAAACATTGGAGGTCAATTTTAACGAACTCGTGTCTAAATTGGAAGATGCAGATTATACATCGGCTATTACCAATCTTGAAAAGGCAAAAACCGCTTACGAAGCTACTATGGCCTCATTTGCACAAAATAAAGATCTATCTTTACTTAAATATTTTAAATAAACTTTTTTAAATTTTCTTTATCGCCGATAAGTCTTAAAATCTTTTCTTTTTTATCGGCGATCTTTTTTTCTATCTCTAATAATGCTTTATTGAGATATATTTTATCTTCATTTTTTAAACTATTCAAATCAATGGAATTTAATCTTTTCTCCAACAAAGAGAGCATTTCAAAATCATCTTTTTCCAAAGATAAAAAAATTTTGTCTATTATATTTTTTAACTCTTCGATTCTATTCCCTCCCAACCATCTTTTAAATTTTCTAAAATTTCTATAACATCATCAATTAACTGTTTATCGTTTTTAGCATGAATCGTAACTAATGATCTATCTATAAAATCATAAAGCATATGAAGATTTTTCGCAATATCTCCACCCTTTTCAAAATCCAAAGCAGAGTCCAAAGCATTTATAATATCGGTTACTTTTGATATATGTTCGATTTTTGATTTTAAATCATTATTGTCTATGTCTTCTTTTATCTGTTTAAGAGTGATTATTGCTTTATCATATAATAAAATAACCTGTTTTAATGGAGAGGCGGTTTCTACACTATTTTTCATATATGCGTCTAACGGATTAGCCATTTATAAAACCTTTATTGCTGATTTTCTTGATTATTTTTTGGAAGAAGTGCGGTTAGTCTGTTTCTAATATCATTCATTTGTGCTAAAAACCTATCAAGATAAACAAACTGTTTTTTTAGATTTTCAATCTCAGACTCAACTCTTTTTGCAGTGGTTTCAATCCTTTTTTCGATGCTATTAATCTGTCTATCATAACTTTTTTCTTTCGTTCTTACAGGTCCCTCAATATCCAATACAAATTCCATATATGTTTTTAGCCCCGTATCCAACTCTTCAACTTTTGACTTTAATTCGTCTCTATTGCTATTTAACATATTATCAAGCTCAGAGCTTTTTAAACTTATATGTCCGGTAGTATGATCAACTT
>NZ_CEXZHP010000018.1:11897-15616 GCF_982775275.1 Nitrosophilus sp. | reverse complement strand
GCTTTAAAAGCGAAATCTTTGTCAAACTTTTTTCCAGATTCGTTTGCGGAAGTTGAAAACATCCAGCCAAATTTTTTTAAAAATTTATTATGATTTTTCTCTTTTACAACCCTTATCGCCTTTTTGTTTGGATATAAAAATGTGATTTTTTTGCTTCTTCTGACAAATTTTTTATATTTTTTTGGAACTTTTGAAAACTCTTTTAATCTCTTAAAACTATCTACGGAGATTAAAAATGGCTTATTAGGATCTCTTTTTTTGATTAAAGCAAGTTTTTTGGCATCTTGCGACAAAAACCCAACTGTAGTATCAGTTTGCACAAGATAGATTTTATAAGGGGAAAAAGGAGTGAAGAAGTTTTTTTTCAATTTCACTCCTTTAGATAATCTTGAAGAGCTTTTGGCTCTAGTTTTGCCTCTTTTAATTTTTTTATGGCTTCAGCCGCGACTCTTGCAGCAGCAATAGTCGTAAAATATGGAAGATTAAATCTCAAAACCGCCTCTCTTATTCTCTTTGCATCATCCTTGCTTGCTTTATTGTCGCTGGTATTAATAACTAGATCAATCTCGCCGTTTTTTATCATATCTTCAACATTTGGGCGCCCTTCGCTTATTTTTAAAACTCTTGTTGATTGAACTTTGTTTGCTTTTAAAACTTCATGGGTCCCAGAAGTTGCAAAGATATTAAAACCAAGATCTATATATATTTTTGCAATATCCGCCGCATAAGGTTTATCATAATCGGTCAAAGATAAAAATAGATTTCCCCCATAGACCAACCTATTGCCAGCTGCAATTTGGGATTTTGCGAAACTTATACCAAAATTGTCGCTTATACCCATAACTTCGCCGGTGCTTTTCATCTCAGGCCCTAAAATGAGATCTGCCCCAATTAATTTATTAAAAGGAAACACCGCTTCTTTAACGGAAATATGGGATTTTAATTTCGGTTTTAATATTCCGTTCTCTTGGGTTACAACGCCATATTTATCATAAAATTTTAAAGCCTCTTTTAAATCCCCTTTTATCATAACCCTTGTTGCAACTTTCGCTAAAGGAACGCCGGTTGCTTTAGAAACAAAAGGAACCGTTCTACTAGCCCTTGGATTTACTTCGATAAGATAAACTTTATCTTTATATATCGCATATTGAATATTTAAAAGTCCTTTTACCCCAAGACCCAAGGCGATTTTTTTAGTTTGATCTTCTATAATTTTTAAAATATCCTCTTTTATAGAGACTGCCGGCAAAGAACAAGCACTATCGCCAGAATGGATTCCCGCTTCTTCTATGTGTTGCATAATTCCGCCGATATATACATCTTTTCCGTCACTTATAGCATCTACATCAACCTCTATTGCGTGATCTAAAAATTTGTCTATTAAAACGGGCGATTCGTTGCTAACGCTAACTGCTTCATCCATATACTCTTTTAGTTCCTCTTCGTTATATACTATTCTCATCGCCCTGCCGCCAAGAACGTAGCTTGGCCTAACAAGAACAGGATAGCCTATTGTTGCGGCAATTTTTAAAGCCTCTTCTTTTGTGGTTGCGGTTCCGTTCTCAGGCTGCAATAGATTGTTTTTTGTAACAAAATCGCTAAATTTTTCTCTATCTTCAGCAAGGTCTATAACCTTTGCGCTTGTTCCTACTATTTTAGCGCCTATGGTAGTTAACGGTTTTGCAAGCTTTAGGGGAGTTTGTCCTCCAAAATGAACTATAACGCCGTCTGGTTTTTGCGTCTCTATAACGCTTCTAACTCTTTCAAAATCGATAGGCTCAAAATATAAAATATCGCTTGTGTCATAATCTGTAGACACAGTTTCTGGATTGCAGTTATACATAATAGTCTCAATATCCATATCCTCTAAAGCAAACGCCGCGTGAACGCAACAATAATCAAACTCAATGCCCTGACCTATCCTGTTTGGTCCCCCGCCGATTATTAAAACTTTTTGCTTATCTTTTGATTTTTTTACTTTCTTGCTTTCTAACTCTCTAACTTCTTTACTAATATTAGTAGTTGAGTAAAGATAAGGGGTTAACGCTTTAAATTCCGCCGCACATGTATCTACTTCGTTATATTCAAGCTCTATATTTAAATTTTTTCTTGCATTATATATATCATTTTCGCTTAAATTGGTATGCTCTTTTTCGTTTATTATTTTTGCTATCATTTTATCGCTAAAGCCGATGGTTTTGGCTTCTCTTAAAAGATCTTCGTTTTGCAAAATATCAAGATCTATATTGTCTTCAAATTTCACAATCTCTTCGATCTGATATAAAAACCATCTATCGATATTACAAAGCTCATAAACATCATCTACGCTCAATCCTTCTCTAAAGGCTTGAGCTATATATAAAACTCTTTTTTCGTTTGGCCTTCTAATCTCTTTTTTTATCTTTTCAATATCCCCGTCAATTTTTTCAAATCCGCTAAGACCGGTTTCTAAAGAGCATAAAGCTTTCTGGAAAGACTCTTTAAAGGTTCTTCCTATCGCCATAACCTCTCCAACACTCTTCATAGAGGTTGTTAGCGTAGAATCGGCCTGAGGAAACTTCTCAAAAGTAAATCTCGGGATTTTAGTGACGATATAGTCAATTACCGGCTCAAAACTGGCAGGAGTGCCGGTTATATCGTTTTTTATCTCATCAAGAGTATATCCAACCGCAAGCAGTGTAGCAACTTTTGCTATAGGATATCCTGTTGCCTTTGAAGCTAACGCAGAACTTCTGCTAACTCTTGGATTCATCTCGATGACGGTCATTCTTCCGGTTTTTGGGTGAACCGCAAATTGGACGTTACTTCCTCCCGTATCTACTCCTATCTCTCTAAGAATCGCAAAGGAAGCATCTCTCATTCTTTGATACTCTTTATCCGTTAATGTTAAAGCTGGAGCGATAGTTATAGAATCGCCGGTATGAACGCCCATAGGATCTAAATTTTCTATAGAACAAACTATTATACAGTTATCCTCCTTGTCCCGTATAACCTCCATCTCATACTCTTTCCATCCAAGAAGGCTCTCTTCTATAAGTATCTCATTTATAGGACTAGCTTCTAAACCTTTAGCCGCCAAAACTTTAAACTCGTCTATATTATAAGCAACTCCGCTTCCGCCGCCAGCTAATGTGTAAGAGGCCCTAATAATTAAAGGAAAGCCTATCTCTTTAGCCGCTTCAACGGCTTCTTCTAAAGAGTATGCGTATCTACTTTTTGGAAGGTCCATTCCGATTTTTAGCATAGCCTCTTTAAAAGCTTGTCTATCTTCCCCTTTTTTTATAGCTTCTGGTTTTGCACCCAAAAATTTAATGTTTTCAAGCATTCCTTTTTCATACATACTCATAGCTACGTTTAAAGCGGTCTGTCCGCCCATCGTAGGTAAAATAGCGTCAACTTTCTCTTTTTGTATGATTTTATAAACTATCTCTTCAGTAATTGGTTCAATATATGTTCTATCGGCAAACTCTGGATCTGTCATGATAGTTGCTGGATTGGAGTTTATAAGAACTACTCTATATCCAAGCTCTTTTAATGTTTTTGTAGCCTGAGTTCCAGAATAGTCAAACTCGCACGCCTGCCCTATTACTATAGGACCAGAACCTATAAGAAGTATGGTATTAATATCTTCTCTTTTTGGCATTTAACACCCTTATGAAGGAAATTTTAGTATTTTACTAAATAGTTTATAAAAATCTTGTTATATTTGGATATTAGAG
>NZ_CEXZHP010000018.1:9602-11797 GCF_982775275.1 Nitrosophilus sp. | reverse complement strand
TTTTAGTATTTTACTAAATAGTTTATAAAAATCTTGTTATATTTGGATATTAGAGATTGGGAATTGGGAATTGGGAATTTGGAATTTGGTAAATGGGAATTAGGAATTTGGAATTGGTAAATTTCATTCCTATTTTCCCACTTTCTAACTTTTTCACTTTCTCACTTTCTCGCCACTCAACCACTCAACTACTCAACTACTTAACTACTTAACTATTTTAACCAAATTGGACATTGGTAAATGGGAATTTGGAATTGGGAATTGGGAATTAAATCCCACCTTACCTCCTTACCACCTTACCACCTTACCACCTTACCTCCTTATCACCTTACCTCCTTACCACCTAACTTCCTTCTCCCTTCTACCTTCAACCTTTTATCTAACCACCCAACTACCCAACCACCAACTATTTTAACTACTTAACCATTTTAACCAAACTAATAAATAACCCAAAAATATTTTGGATGAGATAAATCGGCATAGGGTTTTACAACCGCTACTTTAAAACTTCCTCTTTCTTTAACCTTTATCACTTTTCCTACTTTTATGCCGTAAAAAAAAATTTTATCCATTCCGCTGGTTACAACCTCATCACCCACTTTTATCATTTTATGCATCGGAATAAATTTTACGACCATTGTTCCGTTTTTTTTCCCAATGGCGATACCGGGAGCTCTAACATCACCAACTTCAACGGCATATGTGCATTTTTCGTTATTATTTAAAAGAGCGATCGGCTTTTTGTTTTTTTGTGTGATTATTCCTGCAGCAAAATCATCTTTGACCAAACCGTATATTTTTGATTGATTAAAATCCTTAAAATCGACCCACATTGAAGAAAAATCGCCAAGTTTAGTATAAGAAATAGCTCTTATTATCTTTACATCCTGAAAAAACATTATATTTAAGTTACATTGCTGAAGTAAAGAGTTTAACTCATTTTCAATCGATTTATATTTTAATTTGTATTTTTGAAGCTCTCTTTTTTGTAAAGATAATTTTTGAATAGTTTCTTGCTGGTTTAAATGTTCAATTATCAATTCTTCCAAATATTGAAGGCTATTTTGATATTTTATTTTTAAAAAGTTAGAAAAATCAAGAACTCTTTTTTGGAAAAAATCAAATTTAAAACTTCCAAAAAAGAGTAAAAAAAGTAAAATTAATATTAAATATCTTTTATTCATTTGTCAGTTGCTGAAGCAATTCAATCTCTTCCAAGGCTTTTCCTGTGCCTTTAGCAACGGCTAAAAGAGGTTCATCGCTTATAAATACCGGCAGTTTAACTGCATCAGATAGATATCTATCAAGGTTTCTAATCAATGCTCCTCCTCCGGTTAAAACGATACCGTTTTCAACAATATCACCTGCAAGCTCAGGTGGCATCTGCTCTAATATCTCTTTTAAAGCATCCGCTATCTCTTTCAAAGGTGCTCTCATGGCTTCATATACATCATCGCTTGTAATTTCGATCGAGGCAAGCATACCGGTTAATTGATCTCTACCGTTAACTATCATCTTTAAAGGTTCTTTTAACGGAAGAGCTGTTCCGATATTTATCTTAACCTCTTCGGCCACCCTATCACCGATTAGTAGATTATATTTTTTCTTGATATAGTCCGCTATTGCTCTATCTATCTTATCTCCAGCCGTTCTTACCGATTTGCAAATTACGAGTCCACCTAAACTTATAACTCCAATTTCTGTAGTTCCCCCTCCGATATCTACAACCAAATTACCGTGTGGTTCTTTTACCGGAAGACCTGCTCCAATAGCCGCTGCCATAGGCTCTTCTATCAAAAATACCTCTCTAGCTCCCGCACTGAGAGCCGATTCTCTAACAGCTTTTCTTTCAACCTGAGTTAACCCATAAGGAACGCATATAATTACCCTGGGTCTTAAAAAAGCTTTCCTGCTGTGAGCTTTCTCAATAAAATATCTAATCATTTTTTCGGTCATATCAAAATCTGCTATAACTCCATCTTTCATAGGTCTAACTGCTCTAATATCCCCTGGAGTCTTACCCACCATCTCTTTAGCCTCTTTTCCAACAGCCAATATTTTCTCTCTTCCGTATCTATCTTTTTGAACAGCTACAACGGAAGGTTCGTTTATTATAACCCCTTGACCTTTTACCAATACCAAAGTATTTGCCGTTCCAAGGTCGATTCCCATATCGTTTGAAAAGAAACCGATAA
>NZ_CEXZHP010000018.1:0-9502 GCF_982775275.1 Nitrosophilus sp. | reverse complement strand
AAAGTATTTGCCGTTCCAAGGTCGATTCCCATATCGTTTGAAAAGAAACCGATAATCTTATCAAATATCATTTTGATCCTTTAAGCGCTAATTTTTCTTGATTTTTTTATAAAAATCGGTTTTTCTTTTTTTGTTATAACATCTTTAGTTATTACAATCTCATATCCTTTATATTCAGGCAATTCATACATTATATCTACCATTATCTCTTCCATTATAGCCCTAAGACCTCTTGCTCCCGTTTTTCTTTTTATAGCCAAGTCGGCAATTGCCTCAAGAGCCTCTTTTTCAAATGTTAATTCAACATCATCGATTGCAAAAAGCTTTTTATACTGCTTAACAAGTGCGTTTTTGGGCTCAGTCAATATTTTTACAAAATCCTGTTTTGTTAGCTGATTTAATGTGGCTATCATATGAAGTCTTCCGATAAGCTCTGGAATCAATCCATACTGAACCAAATCGTCAGGTTCAACATAGCTTAAAATATCAAAATCGTCCATCTTGCTTCTTTTTTCTTGACCAAAACCCAATACATTTCCGCCAAGCCTTCTTTTTATAATATCGCTAAGTCCATCAAAAGCACCGCCACATATAAATAAAATATTTGAGGTGTCTATCTGGATAAACTCTTGATTTGGGTGCTTTCTTCCCCCTTTTGGAGGTATATTTACAACACTGCCTTCTATAATTTTTAAAAGGGCTTGTTGGACACCTTCGCCCGATACGTCCCTTGTTATGCTTCTATTTTCGCCAAGTCTTGAAATTTTGTCTATTTCATCGATAAAAATTATCCCTTTTTCAGCTTTTTTAACATCTCCGCCGGCCGCTTGCAAGAGTCTTACTAAAACATTTTCTACATCTTCTCCTACATATCCCGCTTCTGTTAGGCTTGTCGCATCTGCGATCGCCAAAGGAACATCCAAAAATTTTGCCATTGTTTGAGCCATAAGAGTTTTTCCGCTCCCTGTAGGACCTATAAGCAAAATATTTGATTTTGCGATTTGTGTATCATCATCTAATGTTTGTTGTTTAAATATTCTTTTATAATGATTATAAACCGCAACGGCAAAAATCTTTTTTGCCCTCTCTTGACCTATTACATATTGATCTAAAACCGCTTTTAACTCTTTTGGAGTTAAAAGCTCTTTATCAAATTCAACCTCTTCTTCAATCTCTTCTTCATCTTCACCAAAAAAGATCTTATAAGCAGAAATTATACAATTTTTACATATATATACGCCTTCACCGGCTATCAATGGATTTTCTTCGCTCTCATATGTTTTACAAAAACTACATCTTCTAAGCATCTACTAATTTTCCTTTCATCAATATTTAGTTGTTAGTTTTTAAATTTGGAATTGGGAATTTGGAATTGGGGATTGAGCCCTCTTATAATCTTGACTCTTACCACCTTACCCCCTTCTTCCTTCTCCCTTCTTCCTTCAACCTTTCACCTACCTTCTCAACCACTCAACTACTTTAACAAACCACAAATCTATCTCGCTTCGCTCACTACGATTTGCTTCAAGGTAAACTGGCTGTTCCTATGTTCGCCACTAAATTCCTTGAATTTAGGGCTCACATATAGTCACAGCCTTCGCTCGGGCACAAAAGCAAAGCAGTTTGCTTTCTAAAACCCTACGGGTTTTGCCCTTGCTCATCTAAAAGGTATTCCTCTTTTGGTCTCCATAATAAATTTTGCTAAATTTCTAACATACTCATTATCACTATCTTTATAAAGCTCAACAGCTACCTCTTGCAAAGGCTTTCTGTTTTGAAATAACTCTTTATAAGCTTTTTTTAAAGTATCTATAACATCTCTTCCAAGTTTTCTTCTTAAACCAACCAGATTCAATCCCTTCAAAACGGCACGATTACCTTCAGCTAAACAATAAGGAGGAATATCTTGATTAACGGCACTTGCTCCAGCTATCATAGCATAATCACCGATTTTTACAAACTGATGAATTGCACTAAGTCCTCCTATAACTACGTTATCGCCAAGTTCAACGTGTCCGGCTAACGTAGCGGCATTTGCTAAAATGCAATTATCTCCTATAACACAATCGTGCGCAACATGCACATAACCCATAAAAAAATTATTATTTCCTATAACAGTTTTTCCACCACCGCCCTTTGTGCCTGGATTAAAAAGACAAAACTCTCTAATTACATTATTATCACCAATTATTAACTCAACTTCTTCCCCGCTATATTTTAAGTCTTGAGGTTGTGAACCAATAACCGCATAAGAAAATATTTTTGAATTTTGGCCAATTTTTGTTTTACCATAAACACATGCACCATATTTTATTTCGCAGTTATCGCCAATCTCTGCATTGGCGCTTATAAAAACATTGGCCTCTATTTTTACGTTTTTACCGATTTTTGCACCATCTTCTATTATTGCTCTATCTGAAATCATTAATACTCCCAAAATTCATATCGCATTATTTTTAGTTTAACTACTTACTTTTCACCTATTTTAACCATTCTAACCAAAATCAACCACAAATCTACCTCGCTTCGCTCGCTACGATTTGTTTCAAGGTAAATCAGCTGCTCCTATGCTCGCCACTAAACTCCTTGAGTTTAGGGCTCGCATATAGTCGCAGCTTTCGCAAAGGCATGCAGGCAAAGCAGTTTGCCTGCTAAAAGCCTCCGGCTTTTGCCTTTGCTCATTTATCAACAATCATAGCTTTCAATTCCGCTTCAGCTACTAAAGTATTATCAACATAAGCTTTGCCATCAAGCACCCAAATATTTCCTCTATGCTTTATAACATTTAGTCTATACTCCAATCTATCTCCAGGTTTAACCGGATTTCTAAATTTAGCCTTATCTATACTCATAAAATATACCACTTTATCTTTTGCAGCTTCCTTATCCTCTTCAGAAGAGCTCAAAAAAGCCAAAACCCCGCCAGCTTGAGCCATCCCCTCTATTATCATAACCCCAGGATATATTGGATGTCCGGGGAAATGGCCTTCAAAAACAGGCTCGGAAATACTAACATTTTTATAAGCTATTATCGATTCATTTTCTTTAACTTCCACTACTCTATCTACCAACAAAAAAGGAAACCTATGAGGCAGTATCTTTTGAATCTCTACTACGTCTAGCATATTTTTACCTCTTTTAATTAAGATTTTTGATATTTTATCTTAATGTTACTAAATTTTCTCTAACATCGTTGTATAGTTCATATTTTAAGTAAATCTCAATTTTTGCTTGTGGTATCTCATCAACTACTATTATAGGACTCGTATCATAATCTTCAAAAGAGAGATGTTTCCTAACTTTTATCTCATTTTCAATATCCAAGGGATAAAAGTATAACTCTTTTACACTTTTAAAATCATACCCGCTAAGTTCATTGAAATATTCAAGTTTTATAAATCTAACCTGCTCTTTATTTAAATAAAAAACATTTGATAGTTCAAAATCGATTTTTCCTCTTATAAAATCTCTTTTAGAAGTTGAGTAAAAAAGAAAATATGAAGGGATTGTTCTTTTTTGAACTTTCACAAATGCCCTTAAAATTCTATAATTTAAAAAATTTTGTCTAATTATTTTATATTTTATATCTTTTTCTTCCAGTTCTACTCTTTTTTCATAAATTTTTAATCTCTCTTCGATAGATGCCGGAAGTATCGCCTTATTTACGCTAGATATCATCTCATCCATAAAAATATTTTGCTCTTCTCTTTGCTTAGTTAGCCCAAAAAGACAGCCGCAATAGTCTTGTCTATAAAGCTTTTCATTCTTGACTGTTTTTGCTTGCTCTTGAGTTCCTCCACCTTTTCTATAATCCACAAAAACAAACTCCACTCCAAGCTCTTTATCTATCTTTTTAGCGGAGTTTATAAGTTGTTCTTGAGATTTTTTAGGACTTACAAGTAAAGTGGTAGTATATCTTTTTTCTCCTATCTCTTTTGCTTTTTTTGCACTAACTTTTAGCCTCTTATCAAAGCAGACCATACATCTTGCACCCTTTTCTGGCTCATTTTCCAGTCCTTTTACAGATTTTAGCCAACTATCAAAGTCATACTCTCCTTCTATTAACTCAACTCCAAGTCTTTTACAACTTCTTTTTACGTCTAAAAGTCTCAATTTATATTCACTATATGGATGAATATTTGGATCATAAAAAAAAGCCACTATCTTTTCATTTGGAAAATCTTTTTTTAGTTTTTCTATAAAAAAGTGACTATCAACGCTACAACAGATATGCACTAACATTTACTACCTTATTCCTTTAGATCTTTTAGCCACTCGTTTGCACAAGCATCGCTTGGCATTCTCCAATCGCCCCTTGGACTTAAACTAATCGTCCCAACTTTTGGACCATCTGGCATACAGCTCCTTTTGAACTGATTGGCAAAAAATCTTTTTATAAAAACTTTTAACCATTTTTTGATAGTTTTTTCATCATAACTTTTTTTAAAAGCCAACTTTGCCAAAAAGAGTATTTTACTCGGTTTTGCTCCATATTTGATCATATGATATAAAAAAAAGTCGTGAAGCTCATATGGACCGATTATCTCTTCCGTTTTTTGCGCAATTTCTTCATCTCTTTTTGGCAAAAGTTCAGGTGAGACCGGAGTATTTGCTATATCTATCAAAATTTCGCTTACCTCTTTTTCCATTTTAGAAGCAACCCATTTTATAACATATCTAACCAATGTTTTTGGAACGGAAGCGTTTACGTTATACATAGACATATGATCTGCGTTATATGTAGAAAATCCCAGAGCTATCTCGCTTAGATCTCCGGTTCCTACCACCAAACCGCCCTCTTTATTGGCTATATCCATTAAGATCTGGGTTCTTTCTCTTGCTTGAGCGTTTTCATATGTTATATCATGAATTTTAGGATCGTGTCCAATCTCTTTAAAATGCTCCAAAACCGCCTCTTTTATATCTATCTCTTTAAAATCAACTCCCAACAGCCTGCATAAATTTTTAGCGTTTTCGTATGTTCTGCTGGTAGTGCCAAATCCCGGCATAGTAATAGCTATAATATCTTTTCGATCCCTTTTTAAAAGATCCATCGTCCATATACAAACCAACAAAGCCAATGTAGAGTCAAGACCTCCCGAAATTCCAAGTATTAGTTTTGGATCTCCTATATGTTCAACTCTTTTTGCAAGACCGGCTGATTGAATATTAAATATCTCTTCGCATCTTCTGTTTTTAGCTTGAGGATCGGATGGAACAAAAGGGTAAGGATCTATAAATCTATCAAGTTTTTTAATACTTTTTAACGACTCTATCTTTATCTCCTTAAAATCCAAAATTTCGCTATCTTTATATGAAGTTTCGTTAATTCTTGTATATATGAGTCTTTCTATATCAATATCTGCCGTAATTATTTGGCTATCTCTTTGAAATCTACTATTTTCTTTTAATATAGTTCCGTTTTCTGCGATTATCAAATGTCCGCCGTAAACAAGATCCGTTGTAGACTCGTAAACTCCGCTTGAAGCGTATATATAGCCCGCAACGCATCTTGCGCTTTGAGTTTTAACAAGCTCTTTTCTATACTCATATTTTCCAACATATTCGTTACTTGCAGAAAGATTAAAAATCATATTGGCCCCGGCGATCGATTGATAAAAAGATGGAGGTATAACAGACCATAGATCCTCACATATCTCTATCCCAAAAAGAAGCTCTTTATG
This sequence comes from Nitrosophilus sp., assembly GCF_982775275.1. Lineage (NCBI taxonomy): Bacteria > Pseudomonadati > Campylobacterota > Epsilonproteobacteria > Nautiliales > Nitratiruptoraceae > Nitrosophilus > Nitrosophilus sp. The sequence continues at coordinate 3,818 of NZ_CEXZHP010000018.1, read as the reverse complement.
TCTAAAAAGCAGATCTACTCCAAAAGAGATTTTTTTGCTAAAAAGCTCAACACTTTTATCTCTTATATCTTTTCCGCTGACAAACCATCTTTTTTCGTAAAACTCTTTATAAGTTGGAAGATAACTTTTTGGAACGATTCCTAAAATTTCTCCTTTTTGACAAACAAAAGCGCAATTGTATAGTCTATTTTTAAATAAAAAAGGGGCTCCAAGTATATATACTATATCAAGATTTTTTGTTGAGGTTAGAATATCTTTTAAATTTTTTAAAACCAAATCGTTAGAAATCTTTTGATAAAAAAGATCTGCTGCAGTATAAGAGGTCAAACAAAGCTCAGGAAATACCGCTATCGCTACATCTTTTTTATCAGCTTCAAAAATTAGAGTTTTTATCTCTTGGCTATTTTTTTTTATATCCTCAACCCAAACCTTTGGCGATATCGCCGCAACTCTTAAAAACCCGTGCACTATTTTTCCTTTTTATACATTTTTAAATTTTTTTTAATTATACCAAATAAATTAAACCAATTTTTTTTCCCAATTTGTTAGAATGTGAAAAATTATGAAAGGATTTTTAATGAAAAAAATAGTCTCTTTTTTAGCTATTACAACTCTATCTTGCTCACTTTTTGCCGCAGCATATAAAATACCAGAACAATCAATAAAATCTATCGCTTTAAGTGCCGCGTATGTGGCGGGGGCAAACGAAGCTGACGCCGCATATTTTAATCCGGCAAATATGAGTTTTATAAAAGATGGTCAAAAGTTTGAATTGTCCCTTACCGCCATATATCTACCAAAAATCGAATATAACGGCAAACAGATAACTTCTACATCGCCTTTGACTATGATGGATGCCGATAATAAAACAAAAAGCGAATCTTTTTTGGTTCCCCATATCCATTTTATCTCTAAAAAATATGGAAAAGTAAGATACGCTCTATCACTAACTACTCCAGCGGGTCTTTCAAAAAGATGGGAAAGTGCCCCGCAAAGCTGGAGCGCAAAGGAGTTTACCTTAAGAGTAGCAGAATTTAATCCAGCAATTTCTTATATGATAAAAGAAAATCTCTCTATTGGTGCGGGAGTTAGAGCAATTTTTACAGACGGGAAAATCAAATTAAATCCTCCAGTTAACTCATCAACATATCTAGACTACGATCTTAAAGGAGATATTAGAACTGTTTTTGGATATAACTTGGCTATTAGTTATAAAATGGATGATTCATTGTTTTTATCGGCTACTTATAGATCAAAAGTCAACTTAAAGGAAAAGGGTGATGCTACGATTTTGACTATTAACAACAACACCCTGATTAATAAAACAGATACTACCGGAAGAGTAACTATCCCTTTACCGGCAACTCTTGCTTTAGCGGCTGCTTTGGATATAAACGAAAAAGCTAAATTTGAGGTAGTTTACGAAAGAACTTTTTGGAGCAGTTATAAAAAATTAAAAATCGAGTTTGATAATGCAGCTTATAACATAGAAAAAGATAAAGATTGGAAAGATACCGATACTTTTAGGATAGGACTAACCTATAAAAATAGCGATAAATTAACTACTATGTATGGATTTAGCTATGACCAAACGCCTGTTCCTACAAAAACTTTAGGGTATGAACTACCGGATAGCGATGCTTTGATCTTTTCTTTGGGAGCTTTATACAGATATAATGAAAATATCTCATTAGGAGTGGCTTATCTATATGATTATAAGGAAAAAAGAGAGATTAAATTAACAGATCAAAATATAAACGGAATCGTAGGGGAATTTAAAAAGGGTGGAGCCCATCTTGTAAATCTATCTTTTAATTATAGGTTTTAGTTATGTTTAAATATAGATATAAAAATTTTTATGAAGTTTTAGAGTATCACGCAAAAAAAAGACCAAAGCATATAGCTTTATTTGATGAGAATAGAAAAATAACATATGAGAGATTAAAATTAAAAGTTGATACATTTGCGAGATTTTTGGAATTTGTAGGAATTAAAAAGAGTGATAAAATCGCCTTGGTAGTAGCAAATTCAACTGAATTTATCGTAGCTTTTTTGGCTGCGGGGAAACTTGGAGCAATCCCGGTTCCTATCAATACATTTTTAAAAGAGGAAGAAATAGCTTATATTTTAAACGACTGCGAAGCTAAAATATTGGTAAGTTCCGCAAAATTTTCCAAAGAGACAAAAAATCTTTTTGATAAAACAAAAATCCAAAAAATTATATGGGAGGGAGAGTTTGAAGATTTAGACGAAAAAAATATAAGTTTTAAAGAGATTTTATCAAATTTAAAATCTCACGAAAAGATTCATTATAAACCTCATATTGATGATATCGCAACCATTATATACACCTCCGGGACTACGGGTAAGCCTAAGGGAGCGATTTTAAGTTATAGAAATATTTTTGCTAATATCTTAGGCGTAGAAAAACTTTTAAAAATAACGCCAAAAGATAGGTTTATAGTATATCTTCCTATGTTTCACTCCTTTACACTAACTGTTACTATATTAATGCCCATCTATTTTGCAAGTCCGATAGTTATAGTTAGATCAATCATCCCTTTTTCAAACATTATAAAACAGGTCCTTTTAAAAAGAGTAACTATATTTACTGGAGTTCCCGATGTTTATAAAGCACTCAGCAAAGCAAAACTTCCATGGTATTTTCACTGGTTTAACAAAGTAAAATATTATGTTAGCGGAGCAGCGGCGCTTCCGGAAGATACACTTAAAAGATTTAGCAAAAAATTTAAAAAAGGAAAACTTCTTGAGGGTTATGGACTGAGCGAATGTTCTCCAGTAGTAGCAGTAAACCTTCCAAACAAACAAAAACCAAAATCGGTAGGCCCCGCAATTGTCGGAGTAGAAGTAAAAATAGTAGATGAAGAAATGGTAGAACTTCCAAGATATGAGATAGGAGAGATTATCGTCAAAGGCGACAACGTTATGCAAGGGTATCTAAACCGCCCCGAAGCTACGGCTCAAACTATAGTAAATGGATGGCTAAAAACCGGGGATTTGGGATATATGGATGAAGAGGATTTTATATATATAGTAGATAGAAAAAAAGATTTAATCATCTCAAAAGGGATAAATATATACCCAAGAGAGATAGAAGAGGTTTTAATGAACAATCCTTTTATTAAAGCCGCTGCGGTAATCGGACAAAAAGATGAAAAAAGCGAAGAATTCCCGGTAGCCTATATTGAGCTTGAAGAGGGAGCCAATATAAAAGAAAAGGAGATAAAAAAATATCTAAAAGAGCATCTTGCCAATTTTAAGATTCCAAAAAATATATATATAGTTGACGAGTTGCCCAAAAACGCAACGGGAAAAGTTTTAAAAAGGGTTTTAAAAGAGAGGCTATCCTCTAATGTTTAAATTGGGTAAAATGGCTGAATGGCTGATTAAATTTAGCAATTAAGAAAAAGGAGGAAAATGAAGATAGCCATAATTGGAGGTGGCGGGGTTGGAGGATATATAGCCGCAATGTTAAGTGAGATTTTAGAAGTAGATCTTATAACAAAATCGATGGATAAAATCTTTATAAAACAAGATGGAAAAATTAAGGAGTATTTTCCAAACATAATAAAGCAACCACCGAAAAATAAAATATATGATATTGTTATTTTTGCTACAAAAAGTTTTGTTTTAAAAGAGTATATCGACCTAATTAAAGAGAATATCGATAAAGATACAATAATTTTACCTCTTTTAAACGGGATAGAACCATATATCCAATTAAAAAAATCTTTTCCAAATTCAAAAGTTTTAAAAGGAGCAATATATATCATCTCAAATAAAAAAGCTAAAAATTT
>NZ_CEXZHP010000017.1:0-15794 GCF_982775275.1 Nitrosophilus sp. | reverse complement strand
TAAAATTTTCAAACTAAAATCGCAAAGCTTTTGCTCAATTTGTAATTTTTCAGAGAGTTTAATTCCCGATATTTTAAAAACCTAAAGCTTCTAATATATTATAAACAATAAATGCTAAAATCCATGCTAAAACGTTTGGATAAATAGTATAAAAAGTTCTCCAAGCCCATTGAGGTATTTCAGCATAAAATGTGCTCATAGCAGCAACACAAGGAGAATATATCATTATTATAACTATTAAAGCTATTGCCGCTTTAAAATCGATATTTTCTCTAAGTTTGCTTATTAAAGTAGAGCTTGTCTCATCTGCTTCCCCTACAGCGTAAAGAGTCGCAAGAGTAGAGACAACAACCTCTTTTGCGGCAAGTCCGCTTAAAGTTGCAACGGACATTCTCCAATCAAATCCCAAAGGTTCAAAAACCGGCTCAATTATTTTTCCCAATTTTCCCAAATAACTATTTTCTAACTCTTTTGAAGCCAACTGGTTTTTAAGCTCTAAAATCTCTTCTTCACTTTGAGCTAACTCTATCTTTTTTTGATACTGGATTTGTAGATCCTCATTTACCGGATATGAACTTAAAAACCAGATTATCATAGCGGCACCAGCTATGAAAGTTCCGGCCTTTTTTATAAAAATTTTTGCTTTTATCCAAAGCTCTATTAAAAGAGCCTTTATTGAAGGGAATCTATAAGGAGGCATCTCCATAACAAATGGTTCTGGTTCTCCTTTAAAAAGAACTATCCTTAATATCTTTGCTACAATTAGTCCTAAAATAGCTCCTCCTATATATATCGCAAACAATATATTCCCTGCACTCTGGGTTGGGAAAAATGCCGCAATTAGCAAAACATATACCGGAAGTCTTGCACTACAGTTCATAAATCCAAGTATCAACATAGTAATCAATCTATCTTTTGGATTTTTAAGAGTTCTTGCGGCCATATATGCAGGAACGGTGCATCCAAAACCGCTAACTAACGGAATAAAAGCTTTTCCCTGAAGACCAAATCTTTTCAAAAAACCATCAAGCAAAAATGCAGCTCTTGCCATATATCCCGTTTGTTCTAAAAGATTTATACCTAAAAAAAGTATTAAAATATTTGGTAAAAACATAATTATTGCACCAACAGCCGGAATTACTCCGTCTGTAATTACAGAGTTTAAATCTCCCTGCGGTAAAATTCCTCTTAGCCAATCGGCAAAATTTGTAAAAGTCTCATCAATATAATCCATCGGGATTGAGCCAACTTCAAAGGTAATTTGAAAAAGCGCCCACATAAAAAATAAAAATATAGGAAGTCCAAAAATTGGATGGATTAAAATTGCGTCGATTTTGTCGGTCAAAGACTCTTTTTTTGGCAATATCATAACTTGCATAACAATAGATTTTGCTATAGCGTTTCTCTCGTTTGCCAAAATATCAGCAACGCTTTCTTCATCAAACTCAAGTTTCAATCTTTTAATACTCTCTCCAAGCTCCTCATGAAGCTCCAAAAAGATAGGTAGGTCATGAACTATCTTATAAATATCTTCATCTTTTTCCAAAAGTCTTATTATAAAAAATCTAGCTTTTTCTTTATTTTCAAAATGGGGAGATTTCATCAAAATTTTGGTTAATTTTTCTATCTCTTCTTCGATTTTTTCATTATAATAGATTTTCCTTTGCATTTTTGGCAAATTTTTTGTAGAAATTATCTTATCTACGATCTCATCAACACCTCTATGCTCTTTAGCCGATGTTAAAATAACAGGAATTCCAAGTAAAGTTGATAATTTTTGAGCATCTATTTTTCCACCTTTTTTTTCAACTTCATCTATCATATTCACCACTAATATCATCTTTTTATTCATATCAAGAAGTTGCATGGTAAATATAAGATTTCTTTGTAAAACATTGGCATCAACTACGTTAATTATCAGATCATAATCTTCGTTTAACAAATAATTTTTTGCCACATGCTCTTCGGGAGTATAAGCGTTTAAAGAGTAAATACCAGGAAGATCGACTATATCTATCTCATAATCATCTTTTTTTATAAAAACCTCTTTTTTTTCTACAGTAACTCCGGCAAAATTTCCAACATGAAGTCTTGCGCCGCTTATGGAGTTTATAATAGAAGATTTTCCAACATTTGGCTGTCCTACCATTACGGCTTTAATCTTTTTCATTTTCTCCTCTTTGTTTTTATTTAAAAATATTTATATTTCAACAAATATCGAATCAGCTTCCTCTTTTCTTAAAGCAACTCTTGTTCCTTCTACATCGATTTCCCATGTCTGTTTTTTCAATGTGTGATCAAGAAGCTTTATTTTATTTCCTTTGGCTATCCCCATAGATAAAAGCCGACTTTTTATAGGCTCTTGAGCAGCGATTTTTTTTATAATTGCGCTTTCGCCTATTTTCATTTGGGATACTTTTTTCATTTTCTCTCCTAAAAACTTCTTTTTAAAATGATCCTAAAAATATCATAATCTTCATCATTGGCTGTTTTATCGTTTATATTTGCATAAACAACTTCAGCCTCAATATCTGCAACTATTTTTGCGTTTAAATATAGATCCAACTCTTTGGTATTATAATCATTTTTATCTCCAGCTTCAAATCCTCCATACGCACATCCGGCCGAAAAATTATCAAATAATGAATACTGTGCACCTAAAGTATAACTTTTTGCATCTTTATCTTCTACCGAATCTATAGTTTGATCTTCCATAGAGGTAAAAAACGCCCCTCCCCCAAAACTAAACATACTTTTTGTATCTCCATACTCTTTATTAAATGCACCGCTAAGTGTCAAATCTTTATATTCTATCTGGGCCATAACGCCTAAAGTTTTTGAATCTATCTCATCTAGATGCGATTTTCCGCTATTTTTTGCCTTATCTATCTGAGCTGATATATTAAAAGCAAAATCTTCAAAATCAAAAGAGTATGATGCTTCCAAATATAAAATATTTGCTATATCATAAATTTTGTAAGCCCAAATGGAAGCTGAAAAATTATCTTTTTCATATCCTATAGAAGCTAAACTCATCCCGTCAGTATTTTCTTCAACCCCCATCACTTCGTTTAAATTTACAAATTTCTTAATATCTCCCGAGTTTTCCCAGCCTGCCATTTTGTTTAAATGAGCTAAAGTTAATTCAAAATTTTCATACCCCCCATAAACCAAACTTACACCTTCAAAAAAGTTGGGAACCATTCTTATATCATCGCTATCTGCATGGGGAGAATCAAATAAAAATCTACCAGCTTTAATTTCAAAGCCGCTATTTTCATAATCTAAATATGCCTGACTCACAAAAGTTAATCCATCTTTTTCTACTCCGTAAAAGCTCTCTTCAATCTCCTCTATTTTTGGATTTAAACCAAAATCTTGAAGAGTATAAAAACTTAAATATCCACTTAAACCCTTATAATTTTTAGTTTTTAAAAAAAGATTTCCACCTACACCAAAAGCTTTAGTATCAATATCTTTTTTATTGTCAACTTTTATATATCCAGCTCTTATCTCGCCGCCATACTCTTTTATTATCTGGGCGTTTAAAATAGAAGAACTTAGTATTATTGATATTAACAATCCTTTTTTCATATAGCCTCCTTGATTTTTATGAAAAAAATGTTACATAAAAAAAACTTACTTTTTGCTTAATTATGATAATCATTTTCATTTTCTATTAATGACGTTTTAAGATCCCTTTTTGTATCTTGCTTTTCAAAAAGGAGCTTTTATGAAAAAAATATTTATTTTATTAATAACGGCTATTTCTATTTTTAGCCAAGAGTTATATTATGAAGATGATATCTCGGTAAAGGAAGCTTATGAGATGCAAAAAAAAGGCGCCATATTAATAGACGTAAGAACGGCTTCTGAATATATCTATGCATCACATCCCGTTGGCGCAATATCAATACCTATTTTTGAGTATAGATTTAATCCAAAAAATATAAATTTAAGAGTAAACTTTGCAAAAAAAGAGATAAATAAAGCCAATTTAGACGCTCAAAAGCTTTATGAAATAATACCCATTGAGAACAAAAATTTTTTAGAAGATGTTAAAAAAGTTGTAAAAAAATTGGGAAACAGAGCTATTTTAATAATTTGTAGAAGCGGAGCAAGGAGCAAATACGCAGCCAACTTACTATCTAAAAACGGCTTTAATAACGTATATAACGTCGAAGAGGGATTTTTAGGCTGGAAAAAGGAGAAGCTTCCTTATAAAGGAGAGTAAAATTTTCCTTTATTCAGCCTGAGGCATCTGGTCGTAAAATTTCATAAGTTTGTGTCTAACATCAGCTATCATTTCCGGGGTAGCTTTAGGAGACTCAAGCCAGACGGCTTGAAAATTCTCTTTTTGCGTGCTATAAACGGACTCGTTTAAAAAAGCGCTATACTCTTCGATAGATTCGCAAAATCTCTCTTCGTTGGTCTCTTTATTTACGGCTCTAATCACCCAACCTCCAAGTCCGTTAGGTAAAATTTCGGCTTCTATTATCAATATATTTTCTTTTTCCATAATATTATCCTTTTATAAAATGTGCTATTTTTTGACCAAATTTTACTTTTTCAAAACTCTTTACATCAAATTTTACACTATTTTTTTCAAATAGAAGTAAAACTGTTGAACCCATTTTAAAATATCCAAGAAGTTCACCTTTTTTCATAAATAAATTTTCATAATCATATACAGATAGAGTGCTGTTTTTGTTTGTTTCTATTCTTTTTTCGAAAGTTAAAGTCATCTGCCCTACATTTAAAGCTCCAACAAGAACTATATATAAAATTTTTTCTTTGGCTTGGCACTCTAAGATAACTCTTTCGTTCTCTATAAAAAGATCTATTTTTTTTCTCAAAAATCTTAAATTAACAGGATATAATTTTCCGGGAATATGAATAACTCTCAATACCTGCAAATCGCAAGGAACATGATATCTATGATAATCTTTTGGAGATAGATACAAATTTATATATTCTCCGTCATATATTTTATTTTTGTAGTTTGTCTCTAAAAGCAAAGAGTCTATACTATAACTCATCCCTTTTATCTGCATAGCTACATCTTTTTTTAATTTTCCGCACTCAGTTATTAAAGAGTCTGTGGGAGATATCACGCTATTTTCATCTATATCTATTTCTCTATTTTTTAGAAGTTTTCTTGTAAAAAGTTCATTTAAACTTTTATACTCTTTAGGAGATTTAAACTCTTTCATATCAAGTTTTAATAGTTTTACATAAGAAGAGTTGATAAATTTTTGAAGAACCGGATGAAATCTATGACTTGCAAATTTTCCAAAACCAGCAGAGATAATATTTGTTAAAACTCTTCTTCTTTTTCTCACGAAAACTCCTAAAAATTTATGCTAAATATACCAAATTTTGGATAAAATGGCAAAGAATTTTATTTATAAGGAGTATTATGCTTAGATTTGCGCCAAGTCCAACAGGGGATATGCATATAGGAAATTTAAGAGTGGCTATTTTTAACTATATTGTATCAAAACAGCAAAATGAGAGATTTTTACTTAGGATCGAAGATACAGATATCGAAAGAAATATCGAGGGAAAAGATAAAGAGATTATAAATATATTAAAAAAGTTTGGAATCAAGTGGGATGAGATACTATATCAAAGTCAAAATATAAATTTTCATCAAAATTTCGCATATAAACTTTTAAATGAAAAAAAGGCATTTGCCTGTTTTTGCACCCCTCAAGAGTTGGAAAAAGAAAGAATAAAAGCCAAAGAGGAAAAAAGAGCCTACAGATATAGCGGAAAATGTGAAGAGATAACGATAGATGAAGCAGCAAAAAGAGCCGAGCCTTTTGTAGTTAGGATAAAAAAGCCAAAAGATACAATTGAATTTGAAGATATTATAAAAGGTAAAATAAGCTTTTCGCCAAATGAGGTAGACTCTTTTGTAATACTTAGAAGCGACGGGAGGCCTACATACAATTTTGCATGCGCCATAGATGATATGCTCCATGATATATCTTTGATAATAAGAGGAGAAGATCATCTATCAAACACTCCAAAACAGATACATGTAAGAAAATCTTTAGGTTATAATAAAAATATAAAATATTGCCATTTGCCAATTATTTTAAATAAAGAGGGCAAAAAAATGAGTAAAAGAGATAACGAATCAAGTGTTAAATGGCTTTTAGAAGAAGGCTTTATACCTCAAGCTATCACAAACTATCTGATTTTACTCGGAAATAAAACTCCTAAAGAGATTTTTACTTTAAATGAAGCTATAGAGTGGTTTGATTTAAATAATCTATCAAGCTCAAGTGCTAAATTTGATATTGATAAATTAAGATATATAAATAGAGAGCATCTTAAAATGTGTGAAGAAAATGAATTGTTGAAACTTTTGGGATATGAAGATATAAACATAGCAAAACTTGCAAAAATTTATTTAGAAGAAGCAAGCACTACAAAAGAGTTAAAAACAAAAATAGATAAAATTTTATCAAAAGAAAGAGATTTTAAAGAGTTTGAAAAAGAGGCTCTAATATTAAAAAAATATATAAATGAAGCTTTTGAAAAATTTGACAACTTTGAAGATTTTAAAAAATATCTAATGGAAAAATCATCTTTAAAAGGGAAAAAATTTTTTAAACCATTAAGGATTTTATTAACCGGGGCTGAGCATGGTCCAGAACTTAGTAAAATTTATCCCCTATTAAAAAATTTAGCAAAGGAAAAAAAATGGTAGTTTTTGCCACACTTCTTGAAGCGATAGCAAATATATTGCATATGGTTATAAACATATATATATGGGTAGTAATAATTGCGGCTCTAATAAGCTGGGTAAGACCAGATCCATATAATCCTATCGTTCAAACATTATATAGATTAACAGAACCCGTTTATCATTTTATTAGAAGATATATTCCAACTGTTATTGGAGGAATCGATTTGGCTCCGATTATAGTAATAATCGCTTTGCAGTTTATAGATCTATTTTTAGTTAAACTGCTATTTCAACTGGCTTTTTCACTACAATGAAAAAATTTATACTTTTTTTACCTCTTTTGCTTTTTGGCAAAGAGGTGACCCTTGATTTTTTAGCTTCTAAACCCTCTTCCATCGCAAAAGATTACTATATTTATAAATTTTTTGATCAAAATATAACATCTAAAGAAGCGGATATTGCCTTTTATCAGATAAAAAACGTAAATAAAAAACTATTTTTAAAATATGCCAAAAAAACAGATAAAAAAGAGATAAAAAAAGTTGCAAAATGTTTAAAAACTAAAAAAGATGAGGTTTTAAAAGGTGATGAGAGCTGCATTGCTATCTGGATAACTCCATATAGATTTTTAAAATTAGACAAAAAAGATAAAGAGTTTGTATTAAAAAAGATAAAAAAATTTAAATTTTACAAACAGTATAAAATCTTATCTGCAAACTATCCATTTGAGCTGCTTTTAAAAAATAGAGACCTTTTTATTAAAACTTTTATTTCGGTTGGAGATAAAAACAGAGAAAAGTTTTTTGATAGATACGTAGATATTGAAACTCTAAATTATTTAAAAAATCAAAAAAATTTTGATACTTTCATAAAAATTGCAGCTACAAGCAATCTAAAAAAACTTCATTTTTCCCTTTTTGCTCTAAATCCAAAAGAACTCTCCCATCAAAGCAACTTTTTTATCGCTATTTTAGCAATAAAATATAAACTTTTTAGTATCGCTAAAAAATATCTAATTGAGGCAAAAAAGAAAGCATATTATACATTTGATATTGATAAATGCAATTTTTGGCTATACAAAATCACAAAAAAGAAAAAATTTTTAAACGAGCTTACTAACTCAAAAGATATAAATATCTACTCCTTATACGCTTTAGATAAAAGGCATAAAAAATTAGAGATAAAAAAATTAAAAATAGATAATGAATACATTTATCTTGTATCAACCAAAAAAATACCCGATATTAACGCTTTAAAAAATACTCAAAATAAGAAAAACAATATCAATATAAACGACCCTTTTGAGTGGCTAAAAATATTAAATAAGATAAACAAAACAAAAAATAATGAACTATTAAAACTTGCAATCAATTTTAAAGATCCAAAAAATTTACCAATCTTTTCGTTCATTTTAGAAAAATATTTTAATTACACTATCCATCCCTTTATTATGCCTTATGAAAGATTTTTACAAAAAAATGAGGACAAAGCCTTGCTTTATGCGATAGCAAGACAAGAAAGTAGATTTATTCCATCTTCGATTTCTCGCTCTTTTGCCCTTGGAAGTTTTCAGATAATGCCTTTTTTAGCTAAAGCCATAGCAAAAGAGAAAAAAATGAAAAATTTTGATCTTGATCTTATGTTTAATGAAAAAATAAATCTTGAATTTGCCAAATATCATCTAAATTTTTTAAAAAGAAAACTTTTTCATCCTTTGCTTATCGCATACGCTTATAACGGAGGTATTGGTTTTTTAAAAAGAAAAGTAATAGATAAAAATATATTTAAAAAAGATCCATATCTTGCAATGGAGTTAATTCCTTATAGCGAAAGCAGAAAATATGGGAAAAAAGTTTTGGCAAATTATATTATTTATTCAAAGATTTTCAATAAAAATATAGATACTATAAAAACTATTGATAAATTAGTCGAGTTTGACCATAATCATCGCTTTTAAATATTAAAACTTTTTTGCCTGAAACTTTTGGAAATTTTACAATATATAGCTTATACCAAGGCTTTACCATCGGCATCTCTTTGGCAATTACGCTATCTTTATCAACCTTTTTTATCTCTAAAGGGATTTTATCGTTTAAATATATATGATATTTTGGATTAAAAAGTCCGCTTTTTTTCTCGTCGCTAAAATCGTTGTTTATATAAACCCTAACAAAAAAATATTCACCATCTTTATATTTTTTTATAGGATTTAAATATGTGGCGATTATAAAAGCTTTATTTTCCATAGAGACAATAATCTCTCCCTTTCTTGTATAACTTATAGCCTCTTCATAAGGCTTATCTTTATGAAAAAAAGAAAATCCCCCTTTTTGCGCACATCCGGTAAAAATAAAAAATGATAAAAAAAGAGCGGCTAAATAAATTTTTTTCATTAGTATCCTTTAACAATACAATTTAGACAAAATTATACAAAAAATGAGCTTAACTCCTTTTTATCTAATATTTGGTAAAATCTTTTACATTAAAAAAGAAAAGGTGGTTTATGGCTATTGCTGTAGCGTTTACCGGACCGTCAAACAGCGGAAAAACAACAACAATAGAAAAAATTGCAAAAAAATTAATTAACGAATATAAGCTATTAATCGTAAAAAACGACCCTAAAGATAAAGCAAAATTCGATATTGAGGGAAAAGATAGTTACAAATTTTTCCAAACGGGTGCCGAGGTGGTTATCACTTCGCCTACAAGAACGACCTATTTTTCCCATAGAAGAAAAGAGATAGATGATATTATAAAGATGGTTGAGGATTTTGATATTATGCTGGTGGAAGGTTTAAAAACACTTCCTTTACCAAGAATAGCTATATTTAGAGAAAATATCCATAAAGAGTATTTTGATTATATCGATGCTGTTGCTGTTGATGAAAAAATCAATAAAGATCTTATTCCAAAAAATATAGATATTTTAGATCTAAACGATATCGATAAGATAATAGATTGGATTTTTAAAAAAGGCAAAAGGATCTAAAATGCAAGAGATATTTGAAGCCATAAAAGAAGGCGCAAAAAAAGTTCATAACGCAATAATCCATGAAGAGGCCGGATTTAGTGAAACTCAAAATATCTCCGGTGATCAACAGTTAAAACTTGATGTTTTAAGCGATAATATTTTTGAAGAAGAGTTTAGAAAAGTCAAAAGTATAAAAACTTTGGCAAGCGAAGAAAAAACAGATCCTATCGTTATCAACGAAAATGGAAAATATTTAATAGGATACGATCCGTTAGATGGAAGCAGTTTAATAGACGTAGATTTGAGTGTGGGAAGTATATTTGGAATATACGAGGGGGGATTTGACGGGCAAAATCTGATCGCAAGCGCCTATATAGTTTACGGACCGAGGGTTGAACTTGTTATATCTACGATAAAAGTAGAAAGATTTGTTTTAAAAGATGGTGATTTTGTTTTTTTAGAAGAGATTAAACTCAAAGAAAAAGGCAAATTAAACGCCCCAGGAGGCACGCAAAAAGAGTGGTTTTCTTATCATAAAAAAATGATCCAATCCCTTTTTGAGGAAGGGTATAGACTAAGATATTCTGGAGGTATGGTGCCTGATCTTCATCAAATATTGGTAAAAGGCGGCGGACTTTTTAGTTATCCAGGAACAAAAGATAAACCTATGGGAAAATTAAGAAAGGTTTTTGAAGTATTTCCTTTTGCTCATGTTTACGAAAAAGCCGGAGGATATGCAATAAATCAAGATTGCAAAAGATTGTTAGATCTAAAAGCCGAAGATATTCACAGCACGACTCCATGTTTTTTTGGATCATCTTATGAAATTGATAGAGTAAAAAAATATTATTTAGATAAAAATGAGTAGGTATGATGGAAAAAAGCTTAGACAAATATGAAAAAGCCTTAATCGAAAAAACCAAAATTTTAAAAGAGTGCCAAAAAAAGAAAAATCTCAATAGTTGCTTAAAATGTAAAGAGATAATAGGATGCAAAATCAGAAACGAATATGTCAATGCCGTTTATGAGAGTATGAATAAGGGGCAAGGGGGAGGATTTGAATTTTAAAATAAAAGGATATATATGAAAAAGATGTATATAACTACTCCGATATATTATGTAAACGATGTTCCACATATAGGACACGCTTATACCACTATCATAGCAGATTGCGCCGCAAGATATTTTAGATTGAGAGGTTATGATACATTTTTTTTAACCGGAACAGACGAGCATGGACAAAAAATCGAGCAATCCGCAAAATCAAAAGGAAAAACCCCTAAAGAGTATGCGGACGAAATCAGTAAAAAATTCAAAGATTTATGGGACGAGTTTGAGATAAGTTATGATAAATTTATAAGAACTACCGATAAAGAGCACATAATAGGAGTTCAAAAAGCCTTTGAAATAATGTATGAAAGAGGCGATATTTATAAAGGAACATATGAAGGACATTACTGCATAAGCTGTGAAGCTTTTTTTCCCGAAACCCAACTAATTGAAGGAGAATTTTGTCCAGATTGCGGTAAAGTTACTACTATCGTAAAGGAAGAGAGCTATTTTTTTAGATTGTCAAAATATCAAGAAGATATTTTAAAATGGTTTAAAGAGTCAGATCCTATTTTGCCAAAATCTAAAAAAAACGAGGTTATAAGATTTGTAGAAGCTGGATTAAACGATCTTTCTATAACAAGAACAAGTTTTGATTGGGGGATAAAACTTCCCAAAAGTTTAAACGATCCAAAGCATGTTATGTATGTATGGCTCGATGCGCTATTAAACTATATTACAGCTCTTGGATATGGAACAGATGAAAAACTGATGCATTATTGGCCCGCAGACTACCATCTTGTTGGAAAAGACATTTTAAGATTTCACGCAATATATTGGCCCGCCTTTTTAATGAGTTTAGGTCTTCCTCTACCAAAATATATCGCTGCACACGGATGGTGGACAAGAAACGGGGAAAAGATGAGCAAATCAAAAGGAAACGTAGTAGATCCAAAAAGTGTCGCAGATGCTTATGGACTGGAAAATTTTAGATATTTTCTTTTAAGAGAGGTTCCTTTTGGGCAAGACGGAGATTTTAGTCAAAGAGCTTTGATAGATAGAATAAACAGCGATCTTAGTAACGATCTTGGAAATCTTTTAAATAGAATCATTGGAATGAGTGGCAAATATTTTGATTTTGAGATAGATAGCAAAGATGTAGAAAAATATCATAATCAAGAGTTAAGCCAGGTTAAAAATATTATTTCAAATTTAGAAAAATATATATTCGAAATGAAATGGCATAAATTTTTAGAAGAGCTTTGGAAAATTTTATCCATAGCAAATAAAGCTATCGATATGTATGCTCCATGGAGTAAAATGAAAGAGAAAAAAGAAGATGAAGCAATGGCAACTATTGCGCTTGTCGCAAATATCTTGGCAAAAACGGCAATACTCTTAAATCCTGTTATGCCAAAAACAACTCAAAAAATAGCCGACTCGCTAAATTTTAAAATAGACACTCAAAGTTTTGAAAAATATATAGTAAAGTTTAAAAATCTAGAAAAGATCTTTATTAAAAAAATCCCACCACTTTTTCCAAAAATAGAAGAGCCCTTAATGAAAGAAGAAAAGCCAAAAAAAGAAAAAGAGATAAAAAAGAGTCCTTTAATATCCATTGATGACTTTTTAAAAGTCGAGATAAAAATAGGAACGATTTTAGAAGCAACTGAGGTTCCAAAAAGTAAAAAACTTTTGAAATTGCAAGTTGATTTGGGTGAAGATAAACCAAGACAGATAGTTGCGGGAATAAAAGAGTTTTATACTCCACAAGAGCTTAAAAATATGCAAGTCTGCGTTGTTGCAAATCTAAAACCGGCAAAACTTATGGGAATAGTTAGCGAAGGTATGGTCCTTGCTGCAAGAGACGATGAGGGTCTTTGTTTAATAACTCCAACAAAAAGAAAAAAACCGGGCACACCTGTTAAATGAGAATAGAAAATCTTCTTTATCTATTGGATGGAGAGCTAAAAAGTTCTCCATCCATTAAAAAAATAGGCGGCTTTTCTTGCGAGGCCTCTTTAGTAAAAAGAGGTGATCTATTTTTTGCAAAAAACAAAAAAGAGATCGAGTTAGCCGTTAAAAACGGGGCATACTCCATAGTATTTGAAGGATGGACGCAAATTATAGATAATGAGATTGCTTGGATAAAAGTAAAAAATCTACAAAATTCCGCTTTGAAACTTCTTAGATTTTTTCTTATTCAAAATCAAATTCCTCTCTTTAGGCTCGATTATTTAGAGTATGAAATGGCAAAAACTTTAGATCACTCTTTAGAAATTCTGTTTTTAGAAAAAGATTTTGTAAGTAATTTGATCCAACTATCAAAAAAAGAAAAAAAAATTGCGCTAATTTATGATAATGAAATTTTTAAGAAGTTATCTCTTGATAATTATGAAATAAAAACAGATAAAAAGATAAAAATTTTAAACTCCTATCTTTTTGAAACTTCGTTTATTTATAATAATATCTATTATGAAAGAGTCAATATCTCACCTTTGTTTATAAAAAATTTAGATAAAGTATTGAATATTTTTGAACTTTTTTTTATCAATTATCATATAAAAAATATAGAAAACCTAAACCGCTTTAAACCAATTTTTGTAGATAGCTATTTTAATAGATTGGATTTTGGAAAGAGCGATAGAGTATTAATAATAGAAAATGATTACGATCTGCTACAAAGAGAAAGAGAGTTTTTAGAAGAAAAAGCCAAGTGGGCAAAAAAAATATATATAAGCGATAAAGATATAAAAGACTTTATTTTAGCAAAAGATTTTGATAAAATTAGAGATATTTTATATAACAAAAATTTCAATTTTGCCCTTATTGGCGCAAAAGATTTTGATTTGAGCAGTCTTTTGAAAAATAAAAAGATAATGTCACTTTTTTAAGGAGTAAAACAGTTGGAATCTTCCCAGACCTCTTCACCCCGGTTTTTTGATTTTTTATCCGCTTATTGGGATATTTTTGCCGGGATAATTTTTGGACTTTTGGCATTTTTTCTACACAAAAATCATCTCGTTTATTTAAGCACTATTTTTGCAGCAATTTCCATAGGCGCACTATCAGTTACAATCTCAGAAATTGCTGAGATTTTGGCCGAAAGGCTTGGTGAGCCTTACGGAAGCTTTGTTTTAACTTTTAGCGCCGTTGCGGTGGAAATTTTGCTCCTTTTTATGATTTTAAGCGGAGGGGAAAACTCTGTTGAGACGTTAGAAACCGTAAAAAGTGGTATAATTTCTGCAGTTATTGTAGATATGAACGTGCTTTTAGGCCTTGCTGTCTTTGTGGGCGGACTCGCCTTTAAAGAACAAGAACATAACGAAGATACTTCAAGCACTTATACTACGATTTTATTTGTCTCAGCCTTGGCTTTATTGGTGCCAAGCTTATTAAAATTTTCTCAAAACGCTCAAGAAAAGCTTACACAAGCGAGCATTATCATATCTGTTATGTTAGCGATTTTTTATGTAGTTATTTATATTTTTCAAACAAAAACCCATTCACACTTTTTTAAATCAACAGCTAGAAGTAGAATAATGAGAATGAAAAGAAAAATAGGCGAAGAGGAAGAAGAGGAAGAGTATATTTTGATAAACTTCCAAACTTTATAAATCTTTTAATAATATTTATTTTAATTTTATTGGTAGGTTTTGTGGCAGAGATATTTGCAACTGATGGAATGCCCGTATTTAAAGAGCTTGGCATATCTACTGGACTTGCTGGTTTGATAATAGCAATAATTAGCGTTTCACCAGAGCTCTTTACCGCTATTAAAGCAGCCAAAGATGACCAGATTCAAAGAGTTATAAATATAGCGATGGGAGCTTCAACCGTATCTATACTTTTAACGGTACCTATTTTGATGGCTCTTGCTTATATGAACGGTATCGATTTTACTTTAGATTTTAATAGCCTACAAATCGGCGCTTTAATT
The DNA here is from genome assembly GCF_982775275.1 of Nitrosophilus sp. Classification (NCBI taxonomy): domain Bacteria; kingdom Pseudomonadati; phylum Campylobacterota; class Epsilonproteobacteria; order Nautiliales; family Nitratiruptoraceae; genus Nitrosophilus; species Nitrosophilus sp. Next base: position 1,133 of record NZ_CEXZHP010000017.1, on the reverse strand, counting down.
TTTACTGTAATTTTAGCGTGGAAAACTACTGATGATGGAGAAACAAATTATATAGAGGGAATTTCTCATCTTATGCTCTTTTTATGTTTTGCGGTGATTGCCGCACTGTATTAAAATGTCCAAAATAAAAAAGGATATCAAATGAAAAGAAGAGCTTTTATAGCCGCTACGGCTTTAGCTACGGCCGCTGTGGTGAGCGGTTGCAAAAGAGAAGAAAAAATAAAATCTATCAATATATCCAAAAAAAGAAAAATAGAGATAAAACTTTGCACAAGTTGGCCAGCAAACTTTCCCATAATGGGAGAGGGTGTTGAAAGATTTGCAAAAAAGGTAAACAAAGCCACTAACGGTGAAGTGATTATTAAAGTTTTTCCAAAAAATATACTTGTTCCAGCACTTGCGGTATTTGACGCTTGTAGTAGCGGTCAAATCGAGGCTTTTCATTCAGGACCATATTATTGGAAGGGAAAAAATGCAGCTTTTAGCCTTTTTGGCGGGTTTCCTTTTGGTTTTACTTCCGATGAAATGGGTGCTTGGATGCTATATGGTGGTGGATTGGAGATCTGGAGAAGTTTATATGAAAAATATGGACTATACGGGATGCTTGGCGGAAATACCGGCGTTCAAATGGGTGGATGGTTTAGAAAAGAGATAAAAAGCGTAAAAGATCTAAAGGGTCTAAAAATGAGAATACCAGGACTTGGCGGCGAAGTGATGGCTAAGCTTGGTGTAAATCCTATAAATATTCCTGCCGGTGAAATATATACGGCACTCGAAAGAGGCGTTATTGACGCGACAGAATGGGTTGGCCCCGCTCTTGATATAAAAATGGGCTTTTATAAAGTTGCAAAATATTACTATAGCGGTTTTCACGAGCCAGGAAGCGTTTTAGAATTAACTTTTAACAAAAAATTTTGGGATAAATTGGACAAAGATATAAAAGAGATAATCTCTTCTTGTGCAATTGAGTTAAATTCTACTATGGTTTACGACTTTCAGGCTAAAAACGCAAAAGCGTTGAAAAGTTTAAAAGAAAAGGGAGTAATATTAAAAGAGTGGCCCAAAGAGGTTGTTGAATCGGCAAAAAAAGCCTTATTGGAAGTTATTGAAGAGCAATCTAAAAAAAGCAAAGA
>NZ_CEXZHP010000016.1:0-15900 GCF_982775275.1 Nitrosophilus sp. | reverse complement strand
ACTCTATTACGGGATTGCGGGAATTATAGCCGATATCGCTCTAATAGCCAATCTATTTTTAATCATAGGCATTATGGCTCTTTTTGGAGCCACTCTTACTCTTCCTGGAATGGCGGGTATCGTTTTGACTGTTGGTATGGCGGTTGACGCAAACGTTATTATAAATGAAAGAATTAGGGAACTTTTAAGAGAAGGGGTAAGTATAAAAAAAGCGATAGAGCAAGGCTATAAAAACGCAATGAGCGCAATTTTAGACGCAAATATAACAACTCTTATAGCCGCGGTTGTATTGTATGCATATGGAACGGGGCCTATAAAAGGTTTTGCCATTACTATAAGCATCGGTATATTGGCTTCTATGCTAACGGCTATACTTGGAACCCACGGGATATATGACGCTATTTTGCCAAAGATTCAAAAGAGTAAAAATCTCTCAATTTGGTTTGGAATAAAGGGTAAATAATGGAGTTTTTCAGAACTACTAAAATATATGATTTTATGGGTAAAAGCAAGATTTTTATATCTATATCTTTGCTTTTAATAATGGCTAGTTACTTGCTTTTATTCACAAAAGGCCTAAATTTTGGTATCGATTTTACTGGTGGAACGATCGTTCAGGTGAAGTATGATAAAAAGGTAGATATAAAAACAATAAGAGAGGCTTTGAAAAAAAGCGAGATTTTTAAAGACGCCTCTGTTACATATTTTGGAAGCGAAGAAGAGATAATTATAAGAGTTAAAAGCTCAACAAAAAAATTATCAAAAGATATCGGAGATGAGGCTAGGGAGGTGTTGAAAAATACCGGAAAGTTTGAGATAAGAAGGGTTGATATAGTAGGGCCAAAAGTTGGAAGCGAGCTTAGGGAAAAAGGCATTATGGCTATGTTGATAGCGATTGCGGGTATATTGTTATATGTATCTTTTAGGTTTGAGTGGCGCTTTGCCTTAGCTTCGGTGCTCGCTTTAGTTCACGATGTAAGTATCGCAATGGGAGCTATCAGCCTTTTTAATGTATCGGTAAATCTGGATATTTTAGCCGCTCTTTTAACTATTTTGGGATACTCTTTAAATGATACTATTATAGTATTTGATAGAATTAGAGAAGGTATAGTTGAGGCTAAAACTAATAATTTAAATGAAGTGATAAATGAGTCTATCACAAAAACGCTCTCAAGAACCACTCTTACTTCACTTACAACCTTTTTTGTTGTTTTGACCCTCTTTCTATTTGGCGGGGAGATAATAAAAGGTTTTAGTTTTACTCTTTTAATAGGCGTTATTGTGGGAACTTACAGCTCTATTTTTGTTGCTTCGCCTCTACTGGGATGGTTAGGGTTTAATCTACAAAAATATAGAGCAAAACTTGCCGAAAAGAAAAAAAGAGAGGCTGAAAAACAGAGGCTTAGAGCAATGTATGAGGGAGGAGTAGTTTAATGGATTACAATCCTGAAAAAATAGAAAAAAAATGGCAAAAAACTTGGATAGAAGATAGATATTATGAGCCATCGGAAGATTATAAAAAAGAGAAAAAATATATCTTAAGTATGTTTCCATATCCTAGCGGAAGAATTCATATGGGACATGTGAGAAATTATGCCATAGGCGACGCAATCGCTAGATATTATAGAAAAATGGATAAAAACGTATTGCACCCTATAGGCTGGGACGCTTTTGGTATGCCTGCCGAAAACGCCGCTATAAAAAATAGAGTCCATCCAAAAAAATGGACATATGAAAATATTGAGTATATGAGAAAAGAGCTTGACTCTTTAGGCCTTAGCTTTAGCAAAGAGAGAGAGTTTGCAACCTGTGATGAGCTTTATACCAAATGGGAGCAAAATTTCATAATAGATCTATGGAATAAGGGGCTTTTATATAGAAAAAAAGCCGCCGTTAACTGGTGCCCTCACGATAAGACCGTTTTGGCAAACGAACAGGTAATTGAGGGTAGATGTTGGAGATGCGATAGTGAAGTGGTCCAAAAAGAGATAGAGCAATATTTTCTAAAAATAACCGACTATGCCCAAGAACTTTTAGACGATTTAGCCAAGCTTGAGGGAAAATGGCCAAGCCAGGTAATAGCTATGCAAAAAAATTGGATCGGAAAGAGTGAAGGCTTGGAGTTTGATTTTTATTTTACAGATGAGAGCAAAAAGATTTTAAATGAGAAGTTTGAAAAATTTAGAGTATTTACAACAAGACCCGATACAATATATGGGGTATCTTATACGGCTTTAGCTCCTGAACACGAGATAGTAAAATATATGATAGAAAAAAATCTTTTAGATCAAAAAAGCGTCCAAAAGATCAAAAAGATGCAAAATATGCCTCCAAAAGAGAGGGCTCAAGCCGAAAAAGAGGGGCTTTTTTTAAATCTTTACGTAATTCATCCTTTAACAAAAGAGAAAATTCCGGTTTGGGTGGCGAACTTTGTTTTAACAGAATACGGAAGCGGTGCCGTTATGGCCGTACCCGCTCATGATGAGAGAGATTTTGAATTTGCGAAAAAATATAATCTTCCAATAAAATATGTTATAAAACCAAAAGATAAAGAGTTAGATTTAGATAAAGCTTATACCGAAGATGGAGTTTTATTTGATAGCGGCCAATTTAGCGGCTTAGATAGCAAAAGAGCCAAAGAGGAGATCATAAAATATTTTGAAAAAAACTCTCTTGGGAAAAAAACCGTAAATTTTAAATTAAAAGATTGGCTGGTTAGTCGACAAAGATATTGGGGGACTCCTATTCCTTTGGTAAAATGTCCAAAATGCGGTATCGTCCCACAAAAAAAAGAGAATCTCCCAATTACTTTACCCCAAGATATTGAGATAACCGGAGAGGGGAATCCTTTGGAGCTTCATCCTACCTGGAAATATACCAAATGTCCAAAATGTGGACATGACGCCCAAAAAGAGACAGATACTTTAGATACTTTCGTTGAATCGAGCTGGTATTTTTTGAGATATACTACCCCAAAAAGATTTTGGAAAGATTATCCTTTTAGAAAAGAGGATGTTGATTATTGGATGAGCGTAGATCAATATATCGGCGGAATTGAGCATGCGATACTTCATCTTCTTTATTCGAGGTTTTTTACGAAAGTTTTAAGAGATCTTGGCTATATAGAAATTGACGAGCCTTTTGATAGGCTTTTGACTCAAGGCATGGTTTTAAAAGATGGCGCTAAAATGAGTAAATCCAAAGGCAACGTTGTTGATCCGGATCTTTTGATTAAAAAATATGGTGCCGATACCGCAAGGCTTTTTATACTTTTTGCGGCTCCGCCCTCTAAAGAGCTTGAGTGGAACGATAGCGCGGTTGAGGGTGCTTATAGGTTTATAAAAAGATTTTTTGAAAGATCAAAAAATGTAAAAAAAATAGACTCCCTTCCAAAAATAGATCATAAAAGTTTAAACAAAGATGAGAAATTTGCTAGAAAAAAGGTTTACGAGGCTTTAAAAAAAGGGTATGAAGTTTATGAGAAAAGCTATAGTTTCAACACTCTAATAGCCGCTTGCATGGAGGCTATGAACGCTTTAAGCGCTCAAAAAAACGAAGATGTTTTAAGTGAAGGATATTGGATATTAACAAATCTTTTAGAACCGATTATCCCCCATGTTTGCTGGGAGATTTCCCAAAATCTTTTTGATAGAAAAAACTTTTGTAAAATCGATATAATAGATGAGGTTTTTGAAGAAGAGAGTATTACTTTGGCCGTGACAATAAACGGAAAAAGAAGATGCGAAATCGAAGTTTCAAAGGATGCTACCAAAGAAGAGATTTTAAAAGTAGCAAAAGAGGCGGCCAAAAAATGGATAGAGGATAAAAAGATTATAAAAGAGATTGTGGTTCCAAACAGGCTGGTTAATCTGGTAGTTAAATAGAGGATAAAATGAGATATTTAATACTACTTTTTACTCTGTTTTTGTTTATCGGGTGCGGGTATAAGCCCGCATCCCTCTATTCAAAAAAGGTTCTTGGGGATAGAATCTACACAGATGTAAAGGTTTATCTAAGAGACCCTGAAAACGCGGTATTGATAAAAGATGCTATTAATGAAGCGGTTGTTAGTAGATTTAAAGGGAGATTGTCAACAAAAAAAGATGCCACTTCCCAGATAATTATAAGCTTAAGTAGTGTAAGTTTTAGACCGTTGCAGTATGATAAGAACGGATATGTTGTGTATTATAGAGCTATTACGACCTTAAATATTATCTATAAAAACAAAAATATGACAAAATCTATAAACGTTTCTGGCAATTACGACTTTCCTATAGAGCCAAACAGCGTAATTTCTGATACAAAAAGATTTGAAGCGATAAGAGAGAGCTCAAAAAAAGCTCTTGATAAGTTTATTTCCAGAATCTCGATTATTGGGTATCAAGGAAGCTAAGCTGAATCTAAAAAAGTTTTTAGACTCTAAAAGCCTCTATTATAAAAATATCGATTTTGAAAGAGTCCCAAAGGCCTATGAAGCCATAAAAGATAATATTTGTTTACCAAAAATTATCCATATAATAGGAACCAACGGAAAAGGAAGCACCGGAAGATTTTTAGCCTATATTTTATATAAAAGCGGTTATAAAGTAGGCCATTATACCTCTCCTCATATACTAAGATTTAACGAAAGAATCTGGATAGATGGAAAAGATATCGATGATAAATCTTTAGAGAGTGCCCATCAAAAGCTCTTATCTCTACTCCCAAAAAAATTTATAAAAACTCTTAGCTATTTTGAATATACCACACTTTTAGCTGCCGTTGCTTTTGAAGGAGTGGATTTTGCTATCTTTGAGGCTGGACTTGGCGGAGAGTTTGACGCTACCAACGTTTTTGAAAAAAAACTTTCTCTAATAACCACAATAGGGTTTGACCATCAAGAGTTTTTAGGAGACACCATTGAAAAGATAGCCTCTACAAAAATAAGAAGTATAGAAAAAAAAGCGGTTATTGGTTATCAAAGATATAAAGAAGTAGAAGAGATAGCCAAAAAAATAGCTTCCAAAAAGGGGGCAAAACTCTATTTTGCCAAAGATATGGTCGATTTAGACGAAATTAAAAATTTTATGAAAAAGATCAAAAAAAGCTCATTTTTGGCAAAAAATCTCTCTTTAGCGGTGGCGGCGGCAAAAATCTTGGATGTTGAGGTAGATTTAAAAAAAATTGAAGATATAAATATTTTTGGTAGGATGCAAAAAATTTTAGATAATGTTATTTTAGATGTGGGGCACAATCCCTTGGCTGCAAAAGAGATCTTAAAAGAACTTGAAAAAAAGATAGTTTTAGTGTATAACAGCTACGAAGATAAAGATTATAAAAAGGTATTAAAGATTTTAAAGCCGAAAATAAAAAGAGTCCAAATTTTGGATATAGATGATGAAAGAGCCGTTAAAAAGGAGGATTTAAAACAGGCTTTAAGGGAGCTTGATATTGAGTTTTGTGAATTTGAAAGATTGGAAGAAAATGAAAACTATTTAGTTTTTGGCTCCTTTAAAGTCGCCGAAAATTTTCTTAAATATTTATCGAGGCAAGGCCTTGTAAAAAATATAAGGGTTGATTAAGCATGCAGGCGAAGATTTTTGAGTTTTTAAAAAAGAGAGTTCCGGACATTTTGGTAGTAAAAGATGATATTGAAGCCAAAAAAGTAGAATATGTAGCAAAATATTTGGAAATTGAGCATATAGTTCTTCCAGATTTTAGAGCGAGATTTAAAGATGATCTAAGAAGTTTTAAAGAAGAGCTTGAAGAGCTCTTATCGGCACTCCATAAATATTATAAAACTTCGAAGTCCAACTTCAAACAAAAAACTCTTTTGATAGCACCCTATCAGACACTATCAAACTATATGCCATCAAGTAGATATTTTGACGAGTTTAAGATCGAGTTTGGAGAGAGGCTGGATCTAAAAGGCTTAAAAGAGAGACTTTTATATTGGGGTTATGAGTTTGTGGATGTGGTAGAGGCTAAAGGAGAGGCCTCTTTTAGAGGGGATATCATTGATATCTATCCAAAAGACTCAAGTCCCGTTAGAATAAGTCTTTTTGATGATGAGGTGGAGTCTATTAGATATTTTGACGAATTTACTCAAAAGAGTCAAAAAGAGGAGTTGGAATCTATCAAAATAACTCCCGCTCTATTTTCTTTGGACGAAAAAGAGTATGAGGAGATTGAAAAAAGAGCCAAAAGTTTAGATAGCGATGCGTTTTTTAAAGATATTTTCTCTTTAGGTTTTTGGGTATTGGATGATAAGGTAGATCTTTTGAAAGATAAAGAGGCCTATTTTGTTAATGATCTAAAAGATGAGATTGAGGATCTATATAGCCAAAATTCGGTATTTGTAGATAAAGATAGTTTTAAATTAAAAACGATTGAAGAAGCAAAAGAGTATAAAGATATAGAAGTTTTAGATATTAACTTTTTAATAAACGCAAACAAAGAAAAAAAGATAAGTATAATTGCCAAAAACGAAACCGCTATTAGAAGAAGCGAGATAAAAAATTTTGAAGGATTAAATTTTATCTATAAAGATATTATCTTAAATATCCAAAGCGAAAATGAGCTAATTATCTCTCTCAATAAACCAGCCAAATTTAAGAAAGTAAAAAAAGCAAAGGTTTTATTAGATGAGTTAAAACCCGGTGATTATGTTGTTCATGAAAATCACGGCATAGCTATTTTTAGCAAGATAGAACCGGTTAGCATACTTGGAGCTACAAGGGATTTTGTAGTTTTGAAATACGCGGGAGACGATAAACTTTTACTTCCCGTTGAAAATATAGATCTAATAGATAGATATGTCGCAGATAGCGGGACGTTACCTGTTATAGACAAACTTGGAAGCGCTTCTTTTAGCAAACTTAAAAAAAGAGTAAAAGAAAAACTTTTTGAAATAGCCAGCAATATAGTAAAACTTGCAGCTAAAAGAGAACTTTCTAAAGGAAAAGTTTGCGATGTAGAAAATCCTGAGATAAAGATCTTCCAAAAAGATGCGGGATTTGAGTATACACCGGATCAAAAAAAGGCTATTGATGAGATTTTTAGCGATCTATCCAGTGGCAAAGTGATGGATAGGCTTTTAAGCGGAGATGTGGGTTTTGGAAAGACCGAGGTTGCGATGAACGCAATATTTGCGGCGGTAAAAAGCGGTTATCAAGCGGCCTTTATAGCTCCAACTACCCTTTTATCAAACCAGCATTATAATACTTTGATAGAGAGATTTGAAAAATTTGATATAAAAGTGGCTAAGCTTGATAGGTTTGTTACTCAAAAAGAGAAAAAAAGAGTTTTAGAAGGTTTAAAAAACAAACAGATCGATATTGTTGTTGGAACGCATTCCATATTTTCGGCTGTTTTTAAAGATTTGGCGTTGGTTGTTATCGATGAAGAGCATAAATTTGGAGTAAAACAGAAAGAGAAATTAAAGGAGTTAACACAAGATGTCCATCTGCTTACAATGAGCGCGACCCCTATACCTCGAAGCTTAAATATGGCTCTTAGCAAAATAAAAGATTTTAGCACACTTTTAACTCCTCCTCAAGGAAAAAAAGAGGTTAGAACGTATGTAAAAGAGTATAATCCAAAACTTATAAAAGAGGTTGTTTTAAGAGAATTAAGAAGAGGTGGCCAAATCTTTTATATATTTAACTCCATAGCTGAAATAGAAGAGAAGAAAAAGGAGCTTTTGGAGATTTTGCCAAATTTAAAGATACTTGTTTTACATTCCAAAGTAAGTGCTGCTGTTAGCGAAAAAGAGCTTCTTAAGTTTTACGATAAAAAGTATGATCTTCTTTTATCAACATCTATTGTAGAGTCTGGACTTCATCTTCCAAACGTAAATACGATAATAGTCGATAACGCAGATAGATTTGGTATAGCCGATTTGCACCAGTTAAGAGGAAGAGTTGGAAGAGGAAAAAAAGAGGGATTTTGTTACTATCTTGTTGAAGATAAGCAAAAAATTACACAAGAAGCCAAAAAAAGACTAATTGCCCTTGAGACAAACTCCTTTTTGGGAAGCGGGCAGGTTTTGGCGATGCACGATTTAGAAATTAGAGGCGGAGGCAATCTTATAGGAGCTCAACAAAGCGGTCATATCAAAAATATAGGCTACTCTTTATATATCAAAATGTTAGAAGATGCTATAAACGCTCTAACCAAAGGGGAGATAGAAGAAAAACCAAAAGTCGAGATAAAACTGGCGATCAACGCCTATTTAACAAAAGAGTTAATAAGCGAAGATAGATTGAGATTAGATATTTATCGAAGACTTGGACAGTGCGAAAGCGTAGATGAGGTTTATGATATAGAAGAAGAGATTGTTGATAGATTTGGAAAATTAGATACTATATCAAAACAGTTTTTAGATCTTGTAATCATTAAGATTTTAGCTATGAAACGGGGCATAAAAACTATCTCAAACTATAACGAAAATATAACTTTTGAATATGTCGATTCTAAAAAAGAGTTTATCAAAGCAAGAAGCAAAGATGATGACGATATAATATCCACTACCTTACTCAAACTTCGAAGTTTTTGAAATATTAAAAGGGGTGGAATGAAGATAGGGTTTATTGGTGATATTATTGGAAAGCCCGGTAGAAAAATGGTAAAGATTCATTTAAAGCATATTAGAGAAAAAGAGGGGCTTGATTTTGTAATAGCAAACTATGAAAACGCAAGTCATGGATTTGGCCTTACTGAAAAAAACGCAAAAGAGCTTTTTGGTAGCGGAATAGATCTAATGACCGGCGGCAATCATACTTGGGATAAAAAAGAGATCTTTGGAATGTTAGGCTCTATGCCTCTGTTGAGACCGGTTAACTATCCCGCTGGGGTTCCAGGAAGAGGGGTTGAGATAGTTGAAATAAACAAAGAGAGATTTGCTGTGATAAATTTGATGGGCCATTTTTCGATGCCGATGGTAGAAAATCCCTTTATAACGATAAACAGAGTCGTTGATAAGCTGATTGAAGATGATGTTAAAAATATATTTATAGATATGCATGCCGAAGCTACGAGTGAAAAAAGGGCTCTTTTGATGATGCTAAAATCAAAAGTTAGCGCGATAGCCGGAACTCATACTCACGTGGGTAGCGATGATTTGGTTATTTTTGAGGGTGTGGGATATGTTACTGATGTTGGACTTACTGGATGCAGAGATAATGTAATAGGGATGAAAGAGGATGTTCCTATAAAAAGATTTTTAACGGGTCTTCCGGGAAGATTTGACGTTCCTGATAAATGTAAGAAAATATTGCAGATGGTAGTTTTTGATATAGATGGCGGAAAATGCGTAGATGCTTATAAGATAAAAGCTTATGACGAAGAGGAATATTTTATTTCTCAAAAGGCTTTTATTGAAAAATAAAATATTTGTTCGAAGTCGCACTTCAAAGTTGGGGAGAAAGATGCTTCAGAGTAGTTTTGAGCTGTTAAAAAGACTAAAAGAGCTTGGATTTTTAAAAGATGAAAAAGATCCATACTGGTGGCCAAATAGTGGAACTTTTGAAGTTGTTGTAGGGGCTATTCTTACTCAAAATACAAAATGGGAGAAAGTAGAAAAAGCTTTAAAAAATCTAAAAAGTTATCTTGGCAAAATAGAGCTTGAAAAATTGTCCCAAATAGATCAAAAAGTTTTATCTGAGCTTATTAAACCCGCCGGTTTTTATAATACGAAAGCTTTTAGATTAAAAAAACTGTCTCAAAATATTTTACAAGAGTTTGGAGATTTTAGAAATTTTCAACAAAAAGTTAGCAGATATTGGCTTTTAGATCAAAAAGGTATAGGTAAAGAGACGGCAGATTCGATATTGAATTATGCTTGTTATAAAGATTTTATGGTTGTAGATAGTTATACAGCGAGGATTTTAAATATTTTGGGATACGAATTTTGTGAATATGATGAGATACAGGATTTTTTAACTGAGGGGATTTTTCAAAATCAAGAAAATATATATGAACTTTATGATAAAGAACTGCCGCTAAATCAAATATATGCTAGATTTCACGGGAAAATTGTAGATTTTTGCAAAGAACATTTTAGAGGAAAAGAGAAAGAAGAAAAAGTTAAAAAGCTGCTTTTTATATCTTAGGCTTTACTATTATCCTTTTTGCGTTAAAAAGCTCTTTTGCCTTTTGAACCATAGGCTCGTTTAATATATCTTTTGTGTCAAACTCTTTTGCTGCAAGTCCCAAAGCATTGCTAACGCAGCTGTTGTCTCCTTCAATTTTTTCCAACATCGAAGAACACTCTTCGTTAGCGTGAAGTTCAGCTTTTTTTATCTTCTCTTTTAAGGGATCTATTTTTTTGATTTTTGTTTCAATGCCAAAAATTTCTTGAACAAAGTGTCGAATAATTCCGTATGATACTTTTAAAATCTCTTTACATCTATCATCAGCGTCGCTCTCCCAAGTGAGTATATTATCTTTAAAAGAGATAAATTTTACGCTATTTTTAAAACATTCTCCCAGATCATAATCTCTATCATAAAGCTTTTTTATAAGGTCGCTAAATTTCTCTTGATCGCTTTTTTGTGTAGTTTTGACTATATCTTTTTGCGGTTTTGCTTTGATTGTCTCTTTTTTTTGGTCTAAATTTTCGCTATTTGTTTCAAAAGATTTTATAATCTCGTCTATCTCTTTTATTTTTAAAGCCTCTATCATTTTAAAAAAAGTTAAACTCAAAACAAACTCTTCATCGGCGTTTATAAAAAGCAAAGATTTGGCGTCGTTTAATATCCTGAAAAATCTATCGTAAATTAGTGTAGAAAACCTAACATCCTCTTCAAAAAGCCTGTTTTTTAAAAATATTATCATCTCATCTATTACCATTTGGGCTTCAAAGTCCCTTAAATCTTTTACTATCTCTTTGATTTTTGATTTTTGGCGATTTAAAATAGTTTGAAAGATATCCTCTATTACTTTTGGATCCACAAGTCCTAGCATCTCCGTAACCGTTTGAACGTTTACAAAATTTTTTGAATAGATTATAGCTTGATCTAGTAAGGTAAGAGTGTCTCTTAAGCTCCCCGATCCGCTTCTAGCAAGAATCTCAAGGGCCTCTTCTTCATATTCTACGTTTTCAAGATTTAGGATATGGGAAAGATGCGATACTATATCTTTTTGAGAGATTTTTTTAAATCTAAAATGTTGCGTTCTACTCAAAATAGTCGCAGGAAGCTTTAAAGGATCGGTGGTAGCTAAAATAAACTTTACATATTCTGGCGGTTCTTCAAGTGTTTTTAAAAGAGCGTTAAAAGCCTCGCGAGTTAGCATATGAACTTCGTCTATTATAAATATTTTATATCTTGCTTGTGCCGGTTTATACTTGGTTTGCTCTATTAGATCTCTTATATCGTCTATCTTTCTGCTACTTGCCGCATCCATCTCCACAATATCTATATGTCTGTTTTCATTTGCGGCTAAGCAGTTTTGGCAAGTTTCGCATGGTTTGCTAGTAGGGCCTTCATCACAGATCAAAGCTTTTGAGAAGATTCTTGCGGTGCTTGTTTTACCGCTACCTCTAAGCCCGCTAAAAAGGTATGCATGGGATAGATGACCGCTATCAAGAGCTAAAGATAGCGTCTGAGCGATAGAGTCTTGACCTATTAAGTCTTCAAAGCGTTTTGGACGATATTTTAGAGCTAAAGTTTTACTCAAGTTTTTCCTTTAAGATTTTATTAATAATTATATAAAGATTTTCCAAGTCATTTTTGGCAGTTTTATACACTATTTCATAATCTATACCAAAATATTCATGAATAAGTAAATTTCTAAAATCTTTAATGTCTCTCCATTCGATTTCGGTAAATTTTTCTTTAATATCTTTTGAAAGATGAGAAACTGCTTCACCTATAATTTCAAATTCTCTTATAGTTGCTTGATATGTTTTTCTATCTTTAATTAAATCTTGAGCAGATTCTATATCTTTTAAATATTCAAAAATTGCTTCGCAACTTTCTTTTATATCAAGAAGGTATAATACTTGATCTCTAGACATACAAAACCGTTTCTAAAATCTCTTTTTTTATATATTTCTTTAAAGCTTCGGGAGTTGTTAGATCTATTTTTTTTTGAAGTTTTTTTTCTAAAAAACGTTTTATTTCTAAAAAGTTGTGTAAAGTTTTTTTTGATTTTTCAATTTCCACTAAAATATCAATATCGCTGTTTTTTGTAAAAGTTCCTTTAGCGAAACTTCCAAAAATACCTATTTTTGTTACGCCAAATTTTGACAACTCTTTTTTATTATCTTTTATTATTTTTAAAATTGTATTTTTATTCATATTTTTTCCGTAGCATTATTTTTTTATTTTTATATTATTATACAATAGAAGATTTTAACCAAACTTTTGCGATCGTCTTTAATTTTTCAGGATTTTCTGAGGCAAAAAGTTTTAAGTTCGTATCAAAAAAGCGCTTTTTTAGTCCAAAATCCTCTTCTAAATGTTCAACTATAGCCTCTCCAGAATGAATTAGACAAACTTCGTTATTAAAATACTCTTTTATATTTTTTGCAATAAGTGGAAAATGGGTGCATCCTAAGATTATGGCATCTGGTTTTTTTATATCTTTAAAGTAGTGATTTAGTGCGGCTTTTAAGACCTCTCCCTCAAAAAGTCCCTCCTCAACTATGGGCACAAATAAAGGTGTTGGCTTTGATATAAAGTTTTTAAAACCTTTTTCTTTTAAAATCTTTTGATACTTTTTGCTAGAGATCGTAGCGTTTGTTCCGATGATGAGTATATTTTTGTCTTTGTTGTTTATCTTTTTTTCAAGAGCCAAAACTCCGGGCTCTATAACTCCAACGACCGGAAATGGTGCGTTTTCTCTAAGTTCGGCTATCGCATGGGCGCTAACGGAGTTACAAGCGGTTATCAATATATCTACTTCAAAATTTTTAAAAAACTCCAAAGCCTCTAAAGAGTAACGAATGATCGTATTTTTATCTTTTATCCCGTAAGGAACTCTCGCGGTATCGCCAAAATAGACAATCTCCTCAAAAAGCTTATGCTCAAGCAAACTCTTTACAACCGTAAGCCCGCCTATACCGCTGTCAAAAACCGCCGCTTTCATCTTAGTTTTTCTAAATCTTTTACAATAAAATCTAAATAACTGTTATGATCTATAAAACTATCGATAAGTTTTTCTTTTAAGCTTTTATCGGTAGATTCTATCAGTTGTGTTATATATTTTTTAAAATCTTTTAAATCGTTTTGTATAATATCCCAAACTTCATCTGGGTCAATCCCAAAATAGTTATGAATAAGCAAATTTCTAAAATCGACAATATCTCTTTTACTATCATCTATGATATTACTATTTATAAGTTGTTTTGTCGCTTCGCCTATGATTTCAAACTCTCTAATAACACTATCCCAAGCTTTATAATCATATAATAACTCTTGAGCGGTGCGAAAATCTTTGCAAGTTTGCTCTATTTTTCTAATCGCTACAAAAATATCAAATAAAAAAAACTCCATTATTCTCTTAGACATATATTAAGTCCTCTTTTATAACATCCTTTATAAAAGGATGGATAGAATCATAAAGTCCTAAATCAACATCTTTTTTTAGATAATCGCTTAAATATCTTTTTGCATTTGCGATTATTAATCCGTTTTTTCTTTTCATTTTTATAATGGCAATATCTATATCGCTCTGTTTTTTTTCTTCTCCTCTCGCAAAACTGCCAAAAACGGCAATCTCTTCTATGCCAAACTCTTCTTTAAGCCTTTTTTTTGCTTGTTTTAGTTTATCTAAGACTTTTTTATCCATATCTATTTCTTTAAACTTTATTATGCTCCCTCATTCATAATACTTAAAAACTCTTCATTATTTTTTGTTTTTAGCATTTTTGAATATAAAAATTTAAGCGCCTCGACTTCGTCCATCTGCTGCATCGCGTTTCTAAGCGCCCAAACTTTTGGTAAAGTGTTTGGATCAAGCAGCAGCTCTTCTTTTCTAGTTCCAGATTTTAATATATCGATCGCAGGATAGATTCTGCGGTCTGCTATTTTTCTATCAAGCACTATTTCGCAGTTACCGGTTCCTTTGAACTCTTCAAAGATAACTTCATCCATTCTAGAGCCGGTTTCTATAAGAGCTGTGGAGATGATGGTTAAACTTCCTCCCTCTTCTATATTTCTAGCCGCACCGAAAAATCTTTTTGGTTTATGCAAAGCGTTTGCGTCAACCCCTCCACTTAAAACTTTACCGCTTGATGGGGTTACGGTATTGTAAGCGCGAGCTAGTCTTGTTATGGAGTCAAGCAAGATTACGACATCTTTGCCCATCTCTACTCTTCTTTTAGCCTTTTCTATGACGAGTTCCGCTACTCGGACGTGGTTGCGTGCTGGCATATCAAAAGTTGAGCTATAAACTTCGCCTTTTACGCTTCGCTCCATATCGGTAACTTCTTCGGGTCTTTCGTCTACTAGTAAGACGATTAGTTCGATTTCTGGATGATTTTTTGCTATACCGTGGGCTAGCTCTTTCATAAGCTCTGTTTTACCGCTTCTTGGAGGAGCCACTATAAGAGCTCTTTGCCCTTTGCCAATAGGCGTAAAAAGATCCAAAACTCTTCCTGTGAGTCTCATAGGATCATATTCTAATTTTATCTTTTCTGTGGGATAAAGAGGCGTTAAGTTGTCAAAAAGAGGTCTTTTTTTACTCTCTTCTGGAGGAAGATAGTTGATAGCCTCTATCTTTAAAAGTGCATAGTATCTTTCTTGATCTTTTGGCGGTCTTACCTGACCCGTTACCACATCCCCCGTTCTTAGGGCAAATCTTCTAATCTGAGTGGCGCTTACATAGGCGTCGTTTGCCGTGTTTGAGAAGTTTTCGTTTATACCTCTTAAAAACCCGTACCCTTCAGGAGTAATTTCTAAAATACCGGTAAATAGTATATATCCCCCTTTGCTTACTTGAGACTTTAATATCTCAAACATCAAATCTTGTCTTTTATACTCTTGGGGGTTTTCTATGCCAAGCTGCGTAGCTATGGCTATAAGCTCATCTAGAGTTTTTGTTCTTAGCTCCTCTATGGTATACCCTTCAACGGGAATATGCGTTCTTGTTTTTTGTTTTTGTCCGTTTTGAACGGCGGTAGCGCTGTTTTGATGTGTATTTTCGTTCATTGATTTCCTCTTGTGATTTTTGGGATTTGCAGTAGGATTTGCGAAAGAAAAATAAAGAGCAAAATATAAATATCTTGTTGTAATTTTATACTAACCCATCTTTATTGTCAAGAGAAATGGATTTTGAAACATTTTTGAAACTCTTTTTTCGTAAAATTTTTGGTTAAAACTAATTTATGGTATTTATTTTTTTGCAGAAACTTTTTGATAAAATTATATTTTAATAAAAAAGAGGGTTTTTATGGAGAGGATATTAGTCACCGGTGGTGCTGGATATATAGGAAGCCACGTAGTAAAAGAGCTTTTAAAAAGAGGATATAGGGATATCACCGTTATAGACAACCTATCTACCGGACTTTTGAATACGATAGATAGAGTTAAAAAACATTATGGAGATTTTGAGTTTATAAAACTTGATCTATCAGAATATAAAAAGATAAAAGAGCTTTTTGAA
Organism: Nitrosophilus sp.; assembly: GCF_982775275.1. Classification (NCBI taxonomy): domain Bacteria; kingdom Pseudomonadati; phylum Campylobacterota; class Epsilonproteobacteria; order Nautiliales; family Nitratiruptoraceae; genus Nitrosophilus; species Nitrosophilus sp. The sequence goes on along the minus strand of NZ_CEXZHP010000016.1, from coordinate 312 downwards.
AAAAAGAGGTTTGATAGTGTTATACATTTTGCCGCGTCTTTGGTTGTGCCTGAATCTGTGAAAAATCCTATCAAATACTATCTTAACAATACGGCAAATACGGCAAATCTCATAAAAATTGCCGCAGAAGGTGGAGTAAAAAAGTTTATATTTTCTTCAACGGCGGCGGTTTACGGAGAACCAGAAGATATTCCAATAGAGGGAATAACCGAGGATTTTAAAACTTTGCCCATAAACCCTTACGGATATAGCAAACTCATGAGCGAACAGATACTAAAAGATGCTGCAAAAGCTTATAAAGATCTAAAATAT
>NZ_CEXZHP010000015.1:0-16735 GCF_982775275.1 Nitrosophilus sp. | reverse complement strand
TATGAGGTTGTAATGGATAGGAGATGGAGGATGGGGAATGGGAGATAGGTTATAGGTTATGGGTGATGGGGAATAGGTGATAGTTGATGGGTAATAGGTGATGGGCAATAGTAGATAGGTGATAGGTTTTATAAAACAAACCTTATATGCTTAAGCTTTAAGCTTGTGGCTTACAGCTTTTAGCTTTAAATTAACCTTGTTAGCTTTTGGCTTACTGCTTTTAGCTTTTAGCTTTTAATTAACCTTGTTAGCTTTTGGCTTTAGGCTTACAGCTTTAAGCTTTAAATTAACCTTGTTAGCTTTAGGCTTACTGCTTTTAGCTTTTAGCTTTATTATCGCACATCTTTAGCTAAGTTTTTAATTAACAAAATAGCTCCTATAATTATAAAAGGTAAACTTAAAATTTGCCCCATAGATAGAGGTAAAATATTTGCAAATTCGCTTTGCGGAGTTTTTAAATATTCTAAAAAAAATCTAACTAAAAATACGAAAAACAAAACGATACCAAGAGTAATTTTTGTAAATTGTTTACTTGATAATTTTTTATATAGATAAAAAAGAAGCAAAAAAATTAAAAAATAACTAATTGATTCGTATAAAACAACCGGATGTCTTGGGATATTATCGACTCTTTTAAAAATAACGCCAAAAGAGCTATTTGTAGGAAGCCCCACAATTTCGGAATTAAAAAAATTTCCGACTCTTATTAAAGGGGCTAAAATCATTGCCGCAAATGCCGAGCGAGCAAGCATCCACGAAAAATTAACATTATATTTTTTGCAAAATAGATAAATTGCCACAATAGCGCCGATAACCCCGCCGTGGCTCGCAAGACCTCCTTGCCATACATAAAAAATTTCAATCGGATGCTTTTTAAAATAATCAAAATCGTAAAATAAAACATGAGCTAACCTTGCGCCGATTGTTATGCCAATAATTAAATAGATAAAAAAACTCTCTAAAAGTTTTGGATTTAAGTTTTCTTTTTTAAAAATATACTCGCCTAATAAATATGCGCCAAGCAGACCGCTTGCGAAAAAGACTCCATACCAATATATCGATAAATTGCCTATACTTATTGCAATCGGGCTAATATCCCAAATCATTTAATCCCTTTTTTTAGTGCTATTATAGCTAAAAAAGCGTGTTTAAAAAGGTTTTAAAAAGCTTTTTTTATATAAAAAAAAGATATTTTTTTAATTATGTAAATATCTTTTTTATATAATTTATTTATATTTTAATTAAGAGGAGATTTAATGGAAAAAGAGATTTTAGCGGCATTTGATAAATGGAACGAAACTTTACAAACCGGTGATTCTAAAAAAGTTGCCGAACTTTATGATGAAAATGATGGTATTTTATTGCCTACTGTTTCGGCTAAAGTTAGACACAATCGCGAAGAGATTGCCGATTATTTCGATCACTTTTTAGCAAAACATCCGGTCGGGAAAATTGATGAAGCAAATATTAGAGTTTACGGAGATATCGCAATAAATTCCGGACTTTATACTTTTACTTTGGATGACGACAAAGGCGGTAGAGTCGATGTGGGTGCGAGATTTACTTTTGTTTATAAAAAAGTAGGAGATGATTGGGTTATTTTAGAGCACCACTCTTCGGTTTTACCGTAACTATTTTGTAAAAAGTTCGGGGGCGTTTTTGCCTCCAAATACCGCTAAACCTAAAATTCCGCTTTTTATATTTATCGGTTTAAAGTTGTTTTTACTTAAAATTCTACTTATTTTAATGCCGTTTGTGCCGGTTTTAGAGCAGATTAAAAGCTCTTTATTTTTATACTTTTCAATTAAATTCAAATTATTTTGCAACTTTTCAAACGGTATATTTATAGCGCCTTTAATATGACCTTTTTTAAACTGCTCTTTATCTCTAATATCGATTACTAAAGTTCCTTTTTTTATTAAATTTATCGCTTCTTGCGCACTTACTTGCTTAAAATTAGCAAATATCCAACCCTTAATATAAGCAATATAGATTGCAACTGCAATCATTGCGATAAAATTTATTATTTTATAGTTATCTTCTATAAATTTTCTCATAAAAATCTAAATAACAATCTTTATTTAATAATGCTTCATATTCCGCAAAAGTATAAATTTTTGATTCTCCGGTAGGATCGGTTATTTTTACACTATCATCAAGATATTCAATTAATATATGATTACTTTTTCCTGAAATTAAAATTTTTCCTGTCGCAGAATTTATTTCGCTATTGATACTATTAGTATAAGTTAATATTACAGGTGTTTTAGTTTCTACTTTTACAAATTTTCCCAAACACTCTGTTTTAATCCAACCGTTAATATTATATTTATAACCGTTATTAATAGCTTCAAATGTAGCGTTATATGCTCTAAGTTCTTCGGTATAAGCATCAATATATATATCTTTTAATTCTATTTTTTTAATCTCAGGATTGTAACTATTAATATCATCAACGGTAATTTTGATTATACCTTTATAATAAATAATACCTCCACTTTGACAGCCGTTAAAAATCATTGATACACTATTTCCTTCTTCGGTAACCGTAGCTGTTCCTCTATCGCATAATTCATCAGTTATGTCATAGGTTTTGTAGTTTTTTATAACTTTTAAACTTTTATTTAATGCATTATTGATATTTTGGTTTTTGCTTATAAGTTTAAAATTAGGGTTATATTGGTCCGAATCTTCACTAAAAGAAACTTTATTTATAGCATTAATTGTTTTATTGGTATCTTTTTTTGTTAAAACTTTTTTTTCATTATCACTTGGTAATGGTGGAGCTTTTAAACCTCCGTTACCGCCTCCGCAACCAAAAATAAAAAACGATACTACAAAAAGTAGTAAAAAACCCAGTTTTTTCATAACATCTCCTTGTAAGTTTAGTAATTTATTAAGTTATTTTATCTTGTTTATCTTAAACTACCAGCTTCCGCCTCCGCCTCCGCCGACACCGCCGCCGCTAAAGCCGCCGCCTCCGCCAAAACTGCCGTATTGGCTATTTTCGCTATAAGTTGCGGCGTGATTAAAAGATGAATCGAAACTATTAAGCGAGCTAATATCGCCATCTAACCAAAGGGGCGCTGAGGCTTGAAGTTTATTAAACAGCTCTATATAATGCTTCGTTACGCCAAAAAGCATAGCATACGGAAGCAATTTTTCCAAATAAAGAGGGTCGCTTTTTAATCTTCTTCTTATTTCATCTTCTTTAACGCGAATAATAAACTCTTTAAGCCCAAGAAGATATTTTTGCGTATATGCCCCTTTTTGAGTGAAATTTCCGATATCTTTGGAAAAGTAAGCAATCGTTACAATTAATAAAAGCGCCGCTCCAAAAGGCGACAATAAAAAATACAATATCTCTTCTTTATCGTAATTTAGCGCATCAAGCCAAGGAAGAAGCCCGAAAAATATAAAAACAAACCCCATAATTTTTGTAAAAAAACCGTCGCTTTGAGTAATCATAGAAACTCCGACACCTCCGAACATTAAAGGAAAAATTAAAATTAACAACATATCAAACGAGTAATTTTGCAAAATAAAATATATCGCATAAATAATTAGAGGCAAAGAGGCAAGCAGAGATTTAATAAAAAATTTAAATTTCGTATTACTTGGAAGCTCTCTAAAATAGCCGGCATTAACCGACCAGTTATATAAATTTTTATTTATATTTTTAAAAGCTTCTTGCATTCTGTTAGCCAAGTTTTCATCTCTTTGATTTAAAGTAAAGCTGTTTATTCCGCCGTAAAAAAGTAAATTATCCATTAAATATTGCTGATCTTTAGTTAAATTTTCATCGCTATTTTTAACTTTTAAAATCGAATAACTATCGTTATTTCGAATAATTTTAACATACCCTTTTGTCGCAAGTTCCAATATGGCGGCGGCAAAATCTTTATTATCGGCTCTACTATCTAAAATTAAACCCGCTTGTAAAATAGATAAATCTTTAGGCGGCACATATTGGGGTGCAATTGCTCTATTATCTTTAAAACCGCTATATAAATTAAAAAATCTTTTTATTAAAAAAAATGCAAAAGGCAGATATAACAGATATAAATAGCTACTAAAAGTATTTATATAATTTGTTTTAATTAAACCTTTTTTAAAAGCTACTTCTATCGTTAAGCCTTCGTAAGGGTTAAGTTTATCTAAATAAACTTTTATCGCTTCGCCGGTAAATTTTGTTTTAGCAGAAGTGGAAGTAGAGCCGAATTTTCCGCTATATGGTTTAATATCAATAATATTGTTAGCAATTTGCGCAGGTAGAATAATTTCGCCGTAAATATTGTATATAGGCACCATCCAGCCGTTTCCGATTATATTAAATCTTAATGCGTCGAAGTTTTTATTTTTAGAGTAGGGTAAAATTACATTATAGATTTTATATTTAATCGTGTAGCGGTGAACACCTGTTAATATATAATTGAGCGAGCCTATTTTTATTTTTAAAAATTTTCCCGCTTTATTGCTTGTAAATCCCTCTTGTTGCCAAGTTGCACTTTTGTTATCTTGCAAAACTCCTAAAATTTTAATTTTTAAATTTTTTATTTTGTCGTTTAGTTTTATTTGAACCGGAATATCTCTATAAATTCCGTGTCTTTTATTATTTTTAAAATCGTAATATATATTTTCGGTTACGGTTAAGTTTCCGTTTATATCTAAAAAGGCGCTAACTTCATATCTTTTTATCTCTTCGCTAAAAGCAATTTGACTTAATAAAAAAAAGAGTAGTATTTTTAAAAATTTCATAAGTTATCCTAAAAGCTTTTTAATATTATACTCTTTTTATAAATATTTTTTTAAATTCTTTCGAAGTTTGTTTTTTAATACTTTTCTTGTAGTGGTTCTTGGAAGTTCATCTATAATAATAAATTTTTTAGGCACTTTATAGTCGGCTAAAAATCCTTTTATATGCTCTTTTAGTTTATCGATATTTATTTGCATTTCATCTTCAAGCTCTATAAATGCAACCGGAATCTCTTCGTCTTTTTCGTTTTTTAAACCGATTATGGCACTATCTTTAACACCGTAAAATCTATTAATAACTTTTTCTATCTCTTTTGGATAGATATTTATGCCTTTATAAATAATTACATCTTTTTTTCTATCTACAATATATAAATTACCGTCATTATCCAAATAACCCAAATCTCCGGTATATAACCATCCATCTTTTAATACATTTCGGGTTTTTTCTTTGTTGTTATAATAGCTTATCATAACATTATCGCCGTTTACTAAAATTTCACCTATTTGGTTGGCTTTAAGTTGATTGCCACTGCTATCTACAATTTTTATTTTACATCCGTTTATCGGTTTTCCTACGGAGTTTGGTTTATTTATCGTATCCAAATTAAAAGTAACAACCGGTGAAGTTTCGCTAAGTCCGTAACCTTCGATAAGAACAGCTTTAGGAAATTTTTTATGCATTAAAGATAAGGTTTCTTTATTAAGAGATGAAGAGCCGCTAACAAAATATTTAATTTTATTAAATTTATAAAAAAACCAAGGCAATTTTGCTTTTGCTAATGCTTTATAAACTTCGGGTATTGCTACAAATATAGTAACTCTTTTTTTTAGAATTTTTAAAATTATATCTTTAAAGTTAAAACTTGTAGGAATAACGATACTTGCACCTATATATATCGGTGTTAATAAGTTTACGGTAAAAATGTAAGAGTGGTAAAAAGGTAAAAACAGTAACACTCTTTCTTTGTTTGTTAAATTTAAAGCGCTATTAATTGCTTTTAAATTAGAAAATATATTTTTATTCGTCAGAAGCGCTCCTTTAGGTATTCCGGTGGTTCCCGAAGTGTAAAAAATTACGGCTTTATCATCTAAAGAGACTTTTTCTTTGGATACTTTTTTAGAGTAATTTAAAATTGCGTTAAAACGAGTGCATTTTATATCGTTGCCGAACCAAATTATTTTTTTACAATGAATAGATGCCGAAGAGCCCTCTATAATTGTTCTTAATTCGTCGCTTGTAAATAAAATATCGACTTTCGCATCGTTTAACAGATAACTTAACTCTTTGGATTTAAGCATATTATTAATAGGCACTACAATAGCACCTAATTTTGATATTGCAAAAATTGTAGCTACATACTCCCAGCAGTTATTTGCAAAAATAGCGACTCTATCACCCTTTTTTACGCCTTCTTCATATTTTAAGTAAGCCGATACTTTATCGGCGGCATATTTTAATTTTAAATAAGAAATTTTTTCTTTATCGATAAAAATTGCAGTTTTTTTACCGAAATATGTGGCATTAAACTCCAATATATCATAAAAACTGCAAAAATTATTATTCATCTTTCTCCTTTAAAATTTATACTCGAATCCGGTTGTAACTAAAAATGCTCCGCCTTTTTTAAATTCGCCTTTTATTTTGCTGTTATTAACATATCTTTTTTTCTTATAATCATATAAAATCGCCGCTCCCCAGCTTAAATTTTTATTTTGTCTATATTTAAAGCCCGCAGAAAAAATATGTGCGTTGCTATCGGGGAGTTCATAGCTTAAAGTGTCGTTTGGAACGGGTGATTCATCGTAGCTATATCCGGCCATTAAAGTTAACTTATCGTTATAAAAATATCTAAAAGAGATTCTAAAAGTATCGCTGTTTTTCCAATTTTTTGGAATCGGTTTGTCAAATGCCTCTAAAAGTGCAGGAAGTTTTTTATCGTAATTAAAATCTAAAGTTTTATAATCGCTCCAAAATGTCTTTTCGTATAAAAACTCCATACTAAATTTTTCAAAATCTTTAGATACCGCTAAAGTTAAAGTGGCAGGCAGATATACATTTACGCTCGCATCATATTTTTGTCCGAAATTTCCAAAATATAAATTCGCTTTTCCTTCTTCGCTAAGTTTAATTTTAGATCTATAAGTTGCGGCTAAATTTATACCGTTACTTAATTTGTAAGTTGCGGCGATATTAAAGCCGTAATCTATACTATCGCCTTTCATTTCGCGCTTTAGTGGTAAACCTATATCGCTACCGTCGCTATAAACTTTACCCTCGCTATAAACAACGCTAACTCCTGCGGCAATTGCAAAATTATCGTTTATTTTATAAGAAACGGAAGGATTAAACTGCAAAGTTTTTAAAGTGAACTCTTGAGCGGAAAGTTTTTGAACACTGCTATCCCATCTTTTGCTTAAGCCTCCCGGAACCGTTATGCTAAAAGAGTATCTTAAAGGGCCGTAAGGTTTTGAGACATAATGAACAAAAGGAACTAAAATATGCTCTTCTTTAGATTTTGCGTCTGAATTTAAAGTTAAATTGTTAATGGTAGTTTGACCGATAAATTCAATTTTTGGCAAATAAACATAAGTAATTCCGGCTTCCAAATAGTTATTATCGCTATCTAAAAAAGAGATATTTGCCGGGTTGTAATAAGCACAATCGGCACCTTGGCAATTTGCAACATTTGCCGCACCCAAAGCAAGCCCCTCTAAAGATTGTTCGGGCAGTTTGTAAGCCGCGGCGTTTATAAGAGTAAAAGTTAAAGCCGAGATAGAAATTATCTTTTTCATTTTTTATCCTTTAATAACCGATAGTTTGCTTTCTAACATTGGCAAAAATTTTTGCCGCAATTGAGTAAGCGTAAGCTCCGCACTCGGAGTGGTTATATCTTAAGTCGGTATTTGGGTCGTTTGTTAAAATAACCTCTACCGGGCTCATTAATTCGACACTGCTTGAACCTAACATATTTGTAAATACATTATATGCGTTTTGCGAAATAGCATAAGGTATAATCGTATCGCCTTTACACTGAAGCAGTTTAACCGGTGTTTGCGGGCTAAAATTTACGACGCTATTTTGCTTAAGTGCTTCTTGAAACCAAGAGCCTTCGTAATTAGATACGATATCTTGCGTAAATAATCCTTTTTCGCCGCTTACTTTTGTCGTTAACTCTTTATCTATTTGAACTCTTGTATATTTGCCGCTAAAAAGTGTAGGTAGCTTAGATGCGTAAGGTTCTTGTATTAAAGTGCCTACATCTTTATTGTAAGCTTTAGAGTAGGCATATGCAGTTGCCGCCATAAACGAAGGAACGGCTATTTCTTGAGAATTTAAAACACTTTGTGCAATCGGATCTAAAAAATAAGGTCCTGCCATAGGGATTGTTAATTTTATATTAAATTCATTAGTCTCTTCTATTTTTTTAAGTGTTGCAAGTGCGACAAAACCGCCTTGAGAGTAGCCGGTTAAATATAAATCTTTAGATGCGATAATATTAATATTGTTTATTTGCGCAAAACTTAGAGCCGCTTTTAAAAAATCTATTGTGCTTTGGGCCGAAGATTTTTTTAATAAATATGGATGGTAATGATTTTTTGAAGCGCCAAAACCTATGTAATCGGGCTGTAGAGTTATAAAACCGCTAAGTGCGCTAAAAATTACGCTACTGCCTTTTGGCATTGCGCTATTTTCTATCTCTACGCTTGGAGCTTCGTTATTACTAAAAATTGTGCCGTGGCAATCTAAAACCATTGCAAATCCGATTTTGCTTATTAAATCGTAAGCTTTAGAAGTATTATTATCGGTATTATAATTAGTAGGAACCACCATTACTCCGCTTGCTTTAACTTTTTTTCCCTCTTCATCGGTTGTAGTGTAAGGAATTTTATATGCTTTATATCCAAAAACCTTACTATCTTTAGTTATAAGACCTTTTTTTAAAAGTTCTTCTTTTAAAAAGTTAGCCGGAAAATCGGCAATTAATTTACCCTCTTTTACCGTTTCTACTTTTAACTCTCCCGGGTCGTTTCCGCCGCACCCAACTACAATAAAAATTATCAATGTTAGGGCGAATGATTTAATTAAATTTTTCAATTTATCACTCCTTACATAATTATATTTAGACAACTAATACCATAAAACCGAACTATATACCAATTATTGCAAATATGCTCTTATTTAGGCTTAAAATAAATTATATTATATAGTAATTTTTTAAAAAATGTAGGGGAAATTGTAAAAAAAATTAATGTTTTAAAAATATGTGTGGATTTATGCAAACTCTTAAGGTTTGCAAGATGGATTAAAAGAGTATAAAAGTTCAATCTCTTTTGGCCATAAACTCTCGTCAATTGTTTCTAAAATTAAAGGAATATCGTTTAATCTATCATCGTTCATTATAAATTTAAACGCATCAAGCCCGATTTCGCCGTAACCTAAATTGTGGTGTCTATCTACGCGGCTACCAAGCTTTGCTTTAGAATCGTTTATATGCATTCCTTTTAAATATTTAAAACCGACAATTTCATCGAACTCTTTCCAAGTTTTTTCGTAAGCCTCTTTGGTTCTAATATCATAACCCGCCGCAAACATATGGCAAGTATCTATACAAACGCCAACTCTATCTTTATCTATTGAGTTTTGTATTAAATATGCAAGATGTTCGAATTTATAACCCAAGTTGCTACCTTGCCCCGCCGTATTTTCGATAACTAAAATAACATCGCTGTTTTTTGTAGCTTCAATTGCCAAATTCATAGATTGGCTTATTAAATCCAAACATTTGTATTGGGCATCTTTTAATAAAGACTCATAATTCGGGTCTTTTTTAGAAAATTTTTGCAAATGGCTTCCGGGGTGAAAATTTAACATTTTAAGCCCAAGTTGCTCGCATCTATTTAACTCGTCGATAAATGCTTCTCTTGATTTTTGCAATTTTTCGTTATCGGGTGCTCCGAGGTTTATTAAATAGCTATCGTGAGGTAAAATATGCTTTGGCAAAATGCCGCTTTTTTTTAAATTTATTTTAAATTCATCTATACTTTTTAAGCTAAGCGGTTTTGCCTTCCATTGTCTTTGATTTTTAGTAAATAGCGCAAATGCATGAGCATTAATTTTCATCGCATTTAGCGGAGCGTTTTCTACGCCTCCGCTTGCGCTTACATGAGCGCCTACATATTTTTTATTCATTACTGCTCCATATTTTTAACTTTTATTTTTACACCCGCCATTGTATCAAGAAATTCTATATTTTTCCCTTCGACTTTATAAAAAATAGAGCCTATTTTTTGCTTAAAACCGTTTTTTGTTTTAACAAAATTTTTGCCGTTAAATATAGGCTCTCCCCTAAAAATTTTACCTATCGTATCGCTTGGATAGTTTGCATTTAGCACTTTTTTATTAAATTCGTTTGCACTCATACAAGATAAAGAGCTTAAACAAACTTGATTATTAGTAACTCTAAGTCTCATAACCGCTTTGCCGTTTGAGTAAATTTCTACTTTTGTCTCATCGCTTGCCTTGCTAATAAATCCTTGGTCGGCATATTTTAAAGTAGGGGTTTTAAAAATTATAAAAGTTGAAGTTGAAGTATCATATTTTGGCATAGAGCCGACACATCCGCTAATAATAAACAGAGCTATAAAAGATAAAAAATTAAAGTATTTTTTCATAATTCTTCCTTTTTTTAATATTTTTTTAAGATTTCTTTGCTACAATTTCGCTACTTCTTAACTGAAGCTGCTTGATGGCCCCTTCATCTAGCGGTTAGGATTCCAGGTTTTCATCCTGGCCACAGGGGTTCGAGTCCCCTAGGGGTCACCACTTAGTAACTTTGCAAAATTATATCCGAAATTTTTAAAACTTTCTAAAAAATTTATCTTAAAGCAATTTTTTTATACCATTTTAAAATGAGTTTAATAAAAAATATTCAATTTCAGCAACTTATTAATTTAACGCTACTTTTAATAGTGGCATATTTTAATAACACTTTACAAACAACGCCTCTATTTATTTTAATTTTAGCCGTATATGCGCTTATTTTGGAATATTTAACAAACTATTTTTTCGAAAATAAAATATATTTTCCGTTTTCGGCTATAGTAGCGGCGTTCGGAATAATTTTAATGGTTGGTTTTTTAAAGTGGTATATACCCTTTATCGCTCTTACAATTGCAATTTTGCAAAAAAGAGTGTTAAAAATCGATAACAAACATATTTTTAATCCTTCCAATTTAGCTTTAATAGTTGCGCTTTTTCTTTTTTACCCCAAAGCTTTGCCGATTGTCGGACAGCTCGGATTTCAGGGGTGGTTTGTAATAGTTTTCGTAGTAATTTTGGCAACTATTATTTTATTTAGAGTTAATAGAATTTATATTTCGATTTCATTTTTATTTTTTTATATTTTGTTAGAGTATTTAGTTATCGGAAAAACCGATCCAATGTGGAATTTCGATAAATTTATAAATAGTTTTTATTCTACATCTTTTATAGTTTATATATTTTTTATGTTAACCGATCCAATAACTACTCCAAATAATATATTTAAACAGATTATTTTTGCATTTATTGTTGCATTTATAATTGTTTTATTAGACTATTTTATCGGCCATCATTTGCGAAATTTATATATCTCGCTTTTTTTAACTTCTGTTGTTTTTATTCCGTTTTATCGAAGTAGTATAACTTTTAAATATTATATTGTTTTAATTGTTTCTTTTTTAATTTCGGCTCTTATTTTGATGCAAAAAGCTATCTATTTTAGTATGTAAAAATATTTTTTTGGTATAATCTAAGAAAAAAGGAATAAATTATGATAGCTTTTTTAGATGGTTGGTGGCTTTGGGTGGTTTTTGGTATTATTTTAGTTATTTTAGAGTTATTAACGGGAGACTTTTTACTTCTTGGGCTTGGGCTTGGAACAATTAGCGTAGGAGCGTTAGAGAAATATTACAATTTCGATTTTAAAACCGATTTAATTTTATGGATGGTTTTTTCTATCGCTTATTTTGTTTTTTGGAAAAAGTTTATTAACGGTAAAGTTGAAGGTGCGAAAGTATCGAGACACAATGCGGCAATCGGTGAAGTCGGTGTAATTACTAAAGATATAATAGGCTTAAAGCCCGGAAAAATAGAGTTTGAGTTACCGGTAATGGGGGCTAAAGTGTGGCTTGCGGTTAGTAATAAAGATATACCTAAAGGAAAAAAGGCTAAAATTGTCGATATTAAAGGACAATATTTAGAGGTTGAGCCGGTAGAATAAGGAGAATAGATGGAGATTTTAATAATTGTTTTACTACTGATTATTTTAACCATTTTAGTTTTATATTTAGGTATAAAAACTATTCCCGAGGGAGAAGTCTGGGTTGTAGAGAGACTTGGAAAATATTCAAGAACGCTTGAGCCGGGGCTTAACTTTATTATTCCGTTTATAGAACTTGTAAGGGCTAAGCTGACAACTAAAGATATTACGATAGATATTGACCCTCAAGATGTAATTACTGCGGATAATGCGGTAATTAATGTTGATACGATTGTTTTTATAAAAATTACTAATCCGAAAGATGCGGTTTATGGGGTTGATGATTATAAAAGCGCAATTGAGCAACTTACAATTACTACGCTTCGCTCGGTAATGGGTGAACTTTTGCTTGATGAGGTTTTTAGTAATAGAGATAGAATAAAAGCAAGATTAACCGAAAAGATTGCACAAGATACCAAAGATTGGGGTGTTACGCTAAAAGCGTTCGATATTCAAGAGATTAAGCCGAGTGAATCCATGCAAAAAGCGATGGAGCAACAAGCAGCCGCTGAGAGAGAAAAAAGAGCTGTCGAGACTTTAGCCGAAGCTAAAAAGAAAGCGGCTATTTTAGAAGCCGAAGGAAGATTAAGGTCAGCGGAACTTGATGCGCAAGCTCAAGTTGCTCTTGCGCAAGCTTCGGCCGAATCTATGAGGCTTATAAGCGAAAATTTAAAAGGGCAAGAGTTACCTGCAATGTTTTTACTTGGCGATAGATATATAAAAACTTTAGATAAAATGACTCAAAGCGAAAATTCGAAATTCGTAGTATATCCCGCAGATATTCAAAACGCAATAAAAGGAATGCTTGGAAGCGCATTTAAAAAGGGTAGTTAATGAGCGTATTAATTGAGTTTTCAATTTTTCCGACCGATAAGGGCGAGAGTAAAAGTAAATATGTCGCAAAAGTAATAGATATGATTAAAAAAAGCGGTTTGCCGTATCAATTTACTCCGATGAGCACAATTATAGAGTGCGATAGCGTAAAAGAGGGATTGGATATTGTAAATAAAGCTTACGAAATTTTGCAAGAAGATTGTAATAGAATTTATAGCACAATTAAAATAGATTATAGAAACGGTTATAAAAATAGATTGGTGCAAAAAATTAAATCGGTTGAAAAAAGATTAAAAGAAGATTCTAATAAGTAAGTCGTACGGGTTGCAAAATAAAAAAAGCTTTAAGCTTCGAGCAAAAAGCCGTAAGCAAATAAGGTTAACTTTGTAAAAAATTCCACCTTTACCTATCTAAAAAGTCTATAGCAGTAAGTTTATAATATTTTTTATAAAATATATAACCTATTTTTTCATCACTCCACAACCTATAGCTATCGCTCATAGCTATTACCTATTTTACATATTCTAAAAATAAACACCTCGAAAAAACTAAGTCAAAATAATGTGTATAATATGTAAGAAAGTAAAAAATTTGTAATTTTTGTAATAAATTAAAATAATATAAGATTTTTAAATTAATAAAAAACAATAAGAGTAAATTTTTATAAATAATGGTAAAATGGAGATGTTTTTGTTCTTAAAACTATCTAAAATAGGGACTCTGTAAAAATATATAAATAATATTTATATAGGAATGTTTTCTTAATCTTCCCCATTTTACGGAAATTTCTTTTTTAAAATATCGGTAAAACCTTAATATTTTAAGAGCTAATTAAAATAAATTATATTAATATGTCATTATTGTTTTATTAGGTGTATAAAAAGTGTTAATCACTTGTTGGTATGAGGTGTGCAAAAAGCATTATTGTTAATTTTAAACTTAATTATGTAAGGATTTTTATATGAAAGTATTTCTAAATAAAGCACTATTTGGAATATTTATTTTAATTGCATTTTCACTTAATTTAAATGCAATTAATCTACACTTAACTTCCAAAACACTTATATCCGGTAATGAGTGTGGAGTTGCCACTTATAGATTTGGAACAAACTCAACATATGAAGGTGAAGCATTAGATGTTTTACTTTATATTGAAGCCGAACAAAATGATAGAACTAACAATTGTATCGGCTTGAAAGATGGAAATATAGAATTTAATGTTAAAGCGGATGCAAATCAGGGGCATACTGCCGGTTGGATGGAAGGAAAAATTGTAGTTGTAAAACAAGGAACTACAACTCCAGTTACTGTTGATAGATTAATTACAACAACTTTTGATATGGATATTAATAAAGCAACCGGAGCAAATCATACGGAAACGGATGATATTTATTATAAAGATCCGACAAAAACTTATGTTTCGGTAAACTCTAAAGTTACACCGATTCCCGGAACTTTTTTTAATAAATATACTATTAGGATGAAAGGAAGAGATGATGGCGATTGTAACGATAATCAGTCAAGAACGCAACCTGAATGTAGAGCAGGTGCCGCATTTAATGATGTAAGCGGTTTTGAGTTTAGAGTGCAAAATGATGATGCTTACAGTAACGCAAGTCCAAGTGGATATCGTTTATTTGTGGTATCTTTGAGAATAGAGAATTTAGAAGCATTATTAAGTAATGATAAAGATTATGGAGATGCACCATTAAATTATCCGGTTTCCGGGTATAAAATTAGCTCTAAATTCGGTTTAGGCAATAAATTAATTCCTGATGGAGATGCATCGGCGAAATCAAATGAAAATGCAGATGGTGATGATAATGACGGAGCAGGAGGAAGTGCGGTTTTATTTGATGATGAAGACGGTATTAAAATAAACGGTAACGATTTAGATGGTGCTGAATTTGATGCTGAAAATGAGACCGAAGCCACTTTAGAAGTCACTACTTTTGGTAGTGGTTATTTAAACGCTTGGATTGATTGGAATAGAGATGGGGATTTTAGTGATACCGGTGAACATATTATAGTAAATAAACGAATTGAAAATTTTGGTGAATATGATGCAAACGGTAATCCTGTTACAAATGCAAGAAACTCTGTAAGTAATACGGATGTAACGATTAATATTCCATCAGATGCGGTATATGGTAATAGTATTGCAAGATTTGCTTTTACAGATAGCGCAAATGTATCTGCAGATACTGTAAGTGATAGTATTAAAGGGGAAGTAGAAGATTACAAAATAAAAATTTTAAATGTAATACAAGATGCAGATGGTGATGGCGTGCCTGACAATGATGACTTAGATGATGATAATGATGGTATTTTAGATGTAGATGAGTTAGCTATTTGTAAGCCTACACCTGTTGATAAAACTCAAACAACAGTAACTTCTGAGCTTGGTTGGCAAGGAGATTTAAGTAAAATAGTTGATGATGCAACAAATAGCTCGGTTTATTCTAGACCTAATAGTCAAGATATAGCCGGCAAAACATATTTACAGTTTGATTTTAGTGAGCCTAAGATAATAAATGCTATTGAGTTAGTAGCACATAGTAATGGAATTATAAAAGCAAATTCACAATGGAAAGTAGAAGCTTCAAATGATGGGACAAACTGGATTGCACTTTCCGGTCCTATAGCGACAGGTCTAACAACAGGAGTAGTTACGGGAGCTAGTAAAGCGGAAAACTTAGTTTTTGATAACTCCAAAGCATATAGATATTATAGAATTGTAGGTATTAGCGGGCAAACAATTTATTGGTATTTATATGAAGCTAATTTTAGAATAGGTCAGGTTTCGATTTGTGATACGGATGGCGATGGAATTTCTAACCATATGGATTTAGATAGTGACGGCGATGGATGTCCTGACTATATAGAGGGGACAGGTGATTTTACAAGAGTTCATGAACAACAAGCTGGGGGAACTTTGCAACCCGGAAATTCAGGAGCCAATTTTAATGGAACCTACAATCAAGGGGTTTTAGTAAATTTAGGAACAAATGTAGATGAGAACGGATTAGTTATTGTTAATGGGGTATCTGTTGTTCAAGGGGTTGGTGCAAGTGAAGATAAAACAGATACTTCTGCTTGTAATGGAGGTGTGTGTCAAGAGAGTGCTCCAAGTGGCGGTGATACAAAAATTAATTTTAAACGATGGACACTTCCTGAGATCACAAGAACAAACGATCCTTTTTATCAGAGTGAAGTTCATAGAAGTGAACCTGCAGGCAAAACAAAATATGGAGTTATTCCTGATAGAAATGATGAGCCAAGTTTAGTAGGAACAGCAGTTGTTGATTTTACTCAAGATCCTCCTTTTAAAGATGACAGTTCAGATAGAAATAAAGGTGGATTTGTTCAAATAGAGGGCTTTTTAGCATTACCATGCTATCAAACATTAGAAATAAGAACTAGAAATAAAGGTTTAGGTGCCGGTGGAAATAATGTTAGAGAATTAACAAATAGTCTATATTTAGCTTTTGACCCTAATGGTAAAGCAAGTTTTAATCCTTATTATCTAACGAAAGTATCACATCACAAAACGGACTTTAGAGGAAATTTAGTATCTGAGAGTTCATATACTTTTAATGATAATTCAAATGCTGGTAAATGGATTAGATTTGCAAATGTTTTATCAGATGGTGCGGATTTATATGGAACTGTTCTTGAATGGAATATTGATAATCAAGGTTGGGTAACTATACCGAAAGAAAATTTTAGTAGCACTACAGTAAATTTAAAAAATGGTATTTGCTCTTGTCAGGCGGGTAATCCTAATATAGAGTTAATAAAATCACTTGATGAGATAGTGGATGTAGATAACAACGGAAGAA
>NZ_CEXZHP010000014.1:0-16777 GCF_982775275.1 Nitrosophilus sp. | reverse complement strand
TGAAAAAGTTAGAAAGTTAGAAAGTGAGCGAGGGCAAGCCGAAGGTTTAGTATTAGTTAAAATGGTTGAGTAGTTAAGTGGTTAAGTAGTTTAGTGAAAAAGTTAGAAAGTTAGAGAGCGAAAGAGTATTTTTTTCCAATGTCTAATGTCCAATGTCCAATGTCTAATTTGGTTAAAATAGTTGAGTAGTTTAGTGGTTAAGTGGTTGAGTAGTTAAATTACTAAAAACCAAATTTTTTAAAAAGGAGTTTTATGTATATTAAGAGTTTAAAGTTTTCTTTGTGGGCTGATTTTATAGAGAGGGATTTTTTAGATAAAGAATTTAAAGAACTAATCAAAAAAGGCATAGTTAACGGAGCCACAAGCAATCCCGCAATCTTTAAAAACGCTATCTTAAACTCTTTTGCTTATAAAGAGCAATTAAAAAAATTAACCGATAAAACCCCTAAGGAAAAATATGAAGAGCTAGCTATTTTTGATATACAAAAAGCTGCGGATATTTTAATACCTCTTTATGAAAAAAATGATGAGGGATTTGTTAGTATCGAAGTTGACCCAAATTATGCAAACGATACAAAAAATAGTATTGAAGAGGCAAAATATTTGTGGAATAAAATCGATAGAAAAAATTTAATGATAAAAATTCCAGTAACCGATGAAGGTTGTGAAGTTATTGAGGAGCTTGTTAGCGAAGGGATTAACGTAAACGCCACTTTAATTTTCGATCCAAAATACGCTATTAGATGTTTGGACGCTATTGAAAAAGGGTTGAAAAGATCTTCAAAAACGCCTTATACCGTTCTTAGTATATTTGTTAGCAGATTCGATAGAAAACTTGATCCTATTTTAGAAAAAAAGGGTTTACAAAAAGGAAAGGTAGGTATATATAACGCCGCAAAAATATACAATATTATCCAAAAAAGAGATATCCCAAACTGCAAAGCTTTATTTGCAAGCACCGGAGTAAAAGGAGACGATTATCCCCAAGATTATTATATAACCAATCTTTTAGCATCCAATAGCATAAATACCGCTCCTATCCATACAATAAAATCTTTTGTAAAAAGCAAAAAAAATGAGGCAAAACTTCCAATAGATGATGAAAAGATCGATAATTTTTTTCAAGAGTTAAAAAATAGCCAAATAGATATGCAAAAAGTATATAATGATCTTTTAGAAGAAGGAATTATGGCTTTTAAAGAGGCGTTTAAAGATATTTTGGATGAGTTGGAGTAGATTATGGAAAATAGTATGATTAATATCGAAAATCTTACATTTGAGACGACAAATAAGATTAGAAAATATTTAAAAAAACTTATAAATATGGGTGGTAGTGATTTACATATAAAAGCAAACTCTATTATTAGAGCAAGAATTCAGGGCGATATTGTTCCTTTTTCAGGCGAGGTTATCTCAAAAGATGAAGCTTTGACTTTGGCAAAAGAGCTATTAAGAAGTAGATTTAAAGAGTTGGTAGAATATAAAGATGTAGATTTAGTATTTATTTATGACGCTAATACTAGATTTAGGGTAAATATCTTTTTTCAGATGGATGGAGTTTCCGCCGTATTTAGGACAATACCAGTTAAAATAAAATCAATAGATAAACTTATGCTTCCAAAGGCTATACATAAACTTGCTAAAATTCCTAGAGGTTTAGTTCTAGTAACTGGAGTTACCGGAAGCGGTAAATCAACGACCCTTGCGGCAATTATAGATGAGATAAATAAAAATAGAAGAGAGCATATCATAACTATAGAAGATCCCGTAGAATTTGTGCATAAAGACCAAAACTGTATGATAAACCAAAGAAGTTTGGGTCAAGACACAATTAGTTTTTCAAGAGCTTTAAGAGCTGCATTAAGAGAAGACCCAGATATTATACTTGTTGGAGAGATGAGAGATCTTGAAACTATAGAGATGGCTTTACATGCTGCGGAAACCGGGCATCTTGTCTTTTCTACCCTTCACACTTTAGATGTTAAAGAGACAATAAATAGAATAATTAGTATGTTTCCTTCTGAAGAGCAAAATAGAATAAGAGTCGTCTTAGCCTCAGTTTTAGAGTCTGTGATATCCCAAAGACTCGTTAAAAGGAAAGATGGAGGAAGAATAGCGGCAGTTGAAGTGATGTTTAGAACAAAAAGAATTGAAACATTAATTGAAGAGGGAAGAGAAATGGAGTTAACCGATGCTATTGAAGATGGAACGGTTTATGGAATGCAAACATTTGATCAAGCTCTATTAGATTTATATAAAAAAGGACTAATAAATGAGGAAGAAGCTCTAAACAATGCAACTAGTAGAGCCGATATGAAATTAAAACTAGAAGGCATAGTAGATAAAACATCTCAAATAGATAGTTCTATGGTAGGCGAAGATAAAGATGAGGATGTTATAGATTTAAAAATTTAATTTAACTTAAATTTATTTTTAGTATAATACGCCTCCAATTTAAATAAAAGGAAGAGAAGATGTTAGAAGGCATAATTAGAGAGAGTATCGGCAAAAGTAGCGCGAAAAAACTTCGCCGAGATGGTTATCTAATTGCCAATATTTACGGTAAAGGTTTGGAAAATATTAATGCGGCTTTTAAAAAGGGAGACTTTATAAGAGCCGTTAGAAATAAAGAAAAACTTGCTTTCCCCGTAAAAGTTGGTGATAAAGAATTAAACGTTGTTGTTCAGGAGTATCAAAAAGATCCAGTAACATACGATTTGGTTCATGTTGATTTGATGGTTGCTCAGCCTGGAGTTGTAACCTATTATATGGTGCCTATTAAAACAGTTGGAACACCAAAAGGTTTGAAAAATAAGGGAGTTTTAGTTACTTCAAAAAGAAGAATCAAAGTAAAAGGCGCTATTGAAAATATTCCAGATTCGATAACACTTGATGTTAGCGATTTGGATGTTGGAGATGCGATCTTAATAAGAGATATAGAGCTTCCAGAAGGCGTTACTCATATGATACCAGATAGAGTAGCGGTAGTAGGTGTTGTAAAAGCTAAATAATGTTTTTATTGGTAGGTCTTGGTAACCCTGGGCCAAAATATAAAAACAATCGCCACAATATAGGATTTATGGTTATCGATTATCTTATCGATAGCCTAAATCCCACAGAGATTAAAAAAAAAGAGTTTAAAGGCTTTCTTTATAAATCTAAAGATATACTTCTATTAAAACCTCAAACATTTATGAATCTCTCAGGCGAGAGTGTAGCAGCTGTTAAAAATTTTTATAAGATTAATAATAGTAATATAATCGTAATCCATGACGATTTGGATCTAAAATTTGGCGCTATCCGTTTTAAAATAGGTGGAAGCAGCGGCGGTCATAATGGATTAAAATCGATAGATAAATATATAGGGAATGACTATATTAGAGTTAGGATAGGCATAGGTAGACCAAAAGATAAAAAGGATGTTATTAATTTTGTATTAAGCGATTTTAATGAAAAAGAGAGGGAGTTTTTACCAACTATTGTAAAAAAAGCTGCGCAAGGGGCTATTGCTTTAACAAAAGAAGATTTTGATATCGTAAGAAGCAGATATTCCCAAAAAGGGATCGAGATAAAAGAGGATAGATGTTAAATAGATATTTGGTTATTTTATATTTAAAATATTTTTTTATTATTTTAATCGCTCTTATCTCCTTTTTTGTTGGTTTGGATTATCTGCAAAACGCAAAAAATCTGCCAAGTTCAGCAAACTTGCAAATAATGTATATTTTATACAAATCTTTTTACGCAATGGATATTTTGCTTCCCATCTCAACTGTTTTTGCTATGATCGCAACAAAAATATCTCTTATTAGGTCCAACGAGTTAGTAGCAATTTACTCTATAGGATATGATAAAAAAAGTGTGATAAAACCTCTTTTTGTTACCTCTTTTTTTATACTTTTAGTTTTTATGATTTTACATACCACATCTTTTTCATACGCAAACGAAAACGCAAACAATATAAAAAAACACGATTTTTTAACAAGTTCTACATCCAATCTATTTTTTAAATATAATGATTTTTATATCTATTTTAAAAAGCTTTATCCTTTTCAAAAAAAGGCAGAAGATATAAGGATTTTTTCTGTTAAGGATAAGATTTTGCAAAAAATTATTAGATCAAAAGAGGCCTATTTTCAAGATGATCTTTGGAAAATAAAAGATGCGCTTATCATTAAAAAAGAGAGTGAAAAAATCGTTTTAGATAAAAAAAATGAGATTAAACTTTTAAAAGGTTTCAAACCAAAAATTTTAGATTCAGTTTATGAGGGTAAAACAAGTTTTTCTATTTTAGACGCTTTATATGCGATAAAACTTTTAAAGGAGCAAAAAATTAATATCCAAAAAATAAAAGCGGTTCTATATTCACAAATCATATATCCATTTTTTGCTCCTTTTTTGATGGTAATACTTTTTTATTTTGTTCCTATAACCCAAAGAATTGCAAGTATTACTCTATTTAGTTTTGGCGCAATAATTTTATCTTTAATTGTTTGGGGATTATTATATTCTTTGATTAGACTCTCTTTTGCTTCGGTATTGATCCCGGAAATTTCTACTATTTTGCCTATTTTTATACTTTCTTTGCTAGCACTTTATTTTTATAAAAAATATTAATCAATAATTTGGTAAAATAGCCCCTTATTAATCATTCTATCGGAGAAAAATAATGATGAATTTTAAAAAGTTGGCTCAAAAATATGATACTCCGTTATATGTTTACGATTTTGATGAAATAGAGAAGAATTTTTTGGATTTAAAAAAAGCTTTTAAGGCTAGAAAATCTCTAATCGCTTATGCGGTAAAGGCAAATTCAAATCTTTCTGTATTAAAAAAAATATCTTTACTTGGCGGCGGCGCTGATTGCGTATCTATAGGGGAGATTAAAAGAGCCATAATGGCAGGTATACCAAAATATAAAATCGTATTTAGCGGAGTTGGAAAAAAAGATAATGAAATAAAAGAGGCTTTGGAACTTGATATACTTTTTATAAATTTAGAAAGCGAAGGGGAGATGCAAAGGGTTGAAGAGATCGCAAGATCTCTTGGAAAAAAAGCAAGAATCAGTATAAGAGTCAATCCAAATATAGATCCAAAAACCCATCCATATATTTCTACAGGACTTCATGAAAATAAATTTGGAGTTGAGATAGACGTAGCAAAAAGAATGTATTTAAAAGCTCATAATAGCTCCTTTTTAGAGCCGGTGGGGATCCATTTTCATATAGGAAGCCAGTTGACAGAGCTTGAGCCTATAAAAGAGGCGAGTGCTATTGTTGCTGATTTGACAAGAAGTTTATTAAAAATAGGTATAGATATAAAATTTTTTGATGTTGGCGGAGGACTTGGGATAAAATACAAAGATGAAGAGCCTATAAAGCCATACGATTATGCTCAGGCAATATTTTCTACGTTAAAGGGACTTGATTTAACTATTGTTTGTGAGCCTGGAAGATTTATTGTAGGAAATGCGGGATATTTTTTAACAAAAGTTTTGTATGAAAAAAGAAGCGCAAACAAAAGATTTATTATAGTTGATGGTGCAATGAACGATTTTCTTAGACCATCTTTATATAATGCTTATCATAGGGTTGAAGTTTTGGGAAAAAATGAAGAAAAGAGTTTAGCAGATGTTGTAGGTCCCGTTTGTGAAAGCGGGGATTTTTTAGCAAAGGATAGATTATTGTCAAAAACCGAGCACAACGACATAATCATAGTTTACAGTGCTGGCGCATATGGATTTGTTATGAGTAGCAATTATAACTCAAGACCAAGAGCGGCAGAAGTTGCCGTTGAAAAAGGTCAAGATAGAATAATCAGAGATAGAGAGAGTTTTGAAGATTTGATTGAAAAAGAGGTAAAATATATATGAGATTTTTTATCGATGTTCAAGGGACCTTGATAGACGATAAAAACAGACTTCCAATAAATGGAGCAATAGATTTTATAAACTCTTTAAACAAAAAAAATTTTGAATATCTTGTGATTACTAACAATACAAAAAAGAGTTCTAAAGATTTTTTAGCATATTTAAACGGTGTAGGGCTAAATATAGATGAGAAAAATTATATAGATCCATTTTATGTTTTGAAAGAGATTTTGAAATATAAAAAAATTGCGGCATACGGAGTAGATGGTTTTATAAAAAATTTGGAAAATTTGGGATATGAGATGGAGTTCAATAATCCTAAAGCTCTTTTAATAAGCGTTAGGGATGATTACGATTTTGAAGATTTTGCCAAAATGATCCATTTTTTATTAAAAGGGGCAGAACTTTTTGGAATGCATAAAAGCGCCATTTATGTGAAAAATTCAAAAAAATATCCTGGAGTGGGAGCACTTTTGGAGATGTTGAGTTTTGCGACCAATAAAGAGTATAAAGTTGTTGGTAAACCGAGCAAAATATTTTTTGATAAGGCTTTGGAGAAGTTAAAAAAAGTTTATAATCAAAATTTCGATTTTAATGATATATACATAATAAGCGACGATGTTATCGGAGATCTTGTAGGAGCGAAAAAACTTGGCATGAAAACCATCTTTGTTTTAAGCGGAAAGTTTAATGACCCAAAGATTATCGAAAATTTGAGTGAAAATCTTAAGCCCGATTTTATCGTAAAGGATATAAAAGAGGCTGGTAAATTATTGGGGGTGATATGAAAAAATTGGAAGAGTTAAGAAAAAAAATAGATTCAATCGATGATGAGATTTTAAAACTTTTAAATGAGAGGATGAAAGTCGTAAAAGAGGTTGGAGAACTTAAAAATAAAACAAAAGCCCCAATTTATAGGCCAGAGCGGGAACAAGAGATCTTAAACAGACTTAAAAAGAAAAATAGAGGTCCCCTAACCGATAGTGCGATTGATGCTATTTTTTTGGAGATTTTTGCAGTCGCTAGAAATTTAGAAAGACCAGAAAGAGTTGCATATTTGGGACCGGAAGGGAGTTTTACCCATCAGGCCGCAGAGTCGAGATTTGGTGCAATGAGCGATTATTTATCTATGAATTCAATAAGTGCCGTTTTTAAAGCCGTTGAGACAAAAAGGGCAAAATATGGAGTGGTGCCTATAGAAAACTCTATAGATGGGGTAGTAGGAGAAACTCTTGATCTTTTAGGAAGAAGTCCTTTATTGATAGTAGCCGAAAATTATATGCCTATACATCATACCTTTGCCACTTTAGAAGATGATTTAAGTAAGATTAAAAAAATATATTCCAAAGATATTGCCTTTGGTCAGTGTAGAAATTTTTTAATAGAACACTCTTTAGAGGATGTTGAGCTAATCCCAGTAGAATCCACTGCCAAAGCGGCTAAACTTGCTTCAAAAGAGAGAGGAAGTGCCGCGATATGTTCTCATATTGCTGCAAAACTTTATAATCTTCCTATACTTTTTGAAAATATCGAAGATCTTCATACAAATAAAACAAGATTTATAATAATAAGCGATTTTAAAAATGAAAAAAGCGGAAACGATAAAACTTCAATATTGGCAAAACTTGAAGATAAACCGGGATCTTTGGTTAGGTTTTTGGAAGATTTTGACGCGGAGAATATAAACTTGACAAAAATAGAGAGCCGACCGGCAGCGGATAGAGAGTTTAGTTACTGGTTTTATATAGATTTTGAAGGTCATATTGATGATGATAACGTAAAGAGGGTTTTTAATAAACATAAAAAAGAGATCAAATGGCTTGGAAGTTATGTTAAAGCTGTAAGTAGCGAGGATTGATATGAAATTTAACAGTTATTTAAACAGTTTAAAAGTTTATGAAGCGGGTAAACCGATAGAATTGGTAGTTAGAGATTATGGAATAGATCCAAAAGATATAATTAAATTGGCTTCCAATGAAAATCCATACGGAACAAGTCCAAAAGTTGTAGAAGAGATAAAAAAAATAGCCCATTTAATGTATCTTTATCCAGATGATAGTATGTTTGAATTAAAAGAGGGGTTGTCAAAAAAATATGGAATAAATGATGAAAATATTATTATCGGCGCAGGAAGCGATCAAGTTATAGAGTTTGCTTCAAGGGCTGTTTTAAATGAAAAACAAAAGGTTTTAATGAGTAAAATTACTTTTGCAATGTATGAGATATATGCTTTGCAGCAAGGGGCCAAGATCATTAAAAGCAGCTGTTATAGACACGATTTGGATGAATTTTACGAAATTTATAAAAAAGAAAATCCCCAAATTATTTATATCTGCTCTCCAAACAATCCAACGGGAGACGCTTTAGATAAAGATTATATCTATAAATTTTTAGAAAAAGTAAAAGAGCCTTTGGTAGTGATAGATGGTGCATATATGGAGTATGCTTCTTATAAAGATGAAAATAAAAAAATAGACCCTAAAGATTTAATCCAAAAATTTGAAAATGTTTTATATCTTGGAACATTTTCTAAAGCCTACGGGCTTGGAGGTATGAGAGTTGGATATGGAATAGCCAATAAAGATATAATTAAAAATCTTTATAAATTAAGGCCCCCTTTTAATATAACCACTCTTAGTTTAAAAGCGGCGACTTTGGCTTTAGAGGATGAAGAGTTTGTAAAAGAGAGTATTAAAAGAAACTTTATTCAGATGGAAAGGTTCGTAAATTACGCAATAAAAAAAGGGCTGGAATTTATTGATAGTTATACAAATTTTATAACTTATATTTTGCCAAAAAATTTAAATTCAAAAGAGATATCAAATATGCTCTTAAAAAAAGGTGTTATTATTAGAGATCTAACGGGTTATGGACTAAACGCTATAAGTATCGCGATAGGCACAAAAGAGCAAAATGATAAATTTTTTGAAAAATTTGATGAGGTTTTAAATGAATATTAAAAACTACTCATTAAATGAGTTGGAAAATCTTTGCAAAGATATTAGGCAAAGAATTTTAGAAGTCGTTAGTAAAAACGGAGGACATTTAAGCTCTACTTTGGGAGCTGTGGAGTTGATTGTAGCTATGCATTACGTTTTTGACGTAGAAAAGGATCCTTTTATTTTTGACGTAAGCCATCAAGCATATGCTCATAAATTACTAACTAACAGATGGGAAGAGTTTGATACCCTGAGGCAGTTTGGTGGGATTAGCGGATATACAAAGCCAAGCGAGTCAAAATATGACTATTATGTAGCAGGGCATAGTTCAACATCCATATCTTTAGCTGTAGGTGCGGCTAAAGCAATAAAGCTCAAAAATGAAAAAAGAATCCCGGTTGTCTTAATTGGCGATGGGGCTATGAGTGCTGGTATGGTTTATGAGGCCCTAAATGAGCTTGGAGATAAAAAATATCCTGTTGTTATAATATTAAATGACAATGAGATGAGTATTTCCAAACCAATAGGCGCCATTAGTAAATATTTAAGCCAAAAAATGGCGAGTCCTTTATATCAAAATATTAAAAAAAGAACTGAAAAATTACTTTCTCATTTGCCCGAATCTGCAACATATTTGGCAAAAAGATTTGAAGAGTCTTTAAGATTGATAACTCCCGGAATTTTGTTTGAAGAACTTGGAATTGAATATATCGGCCCAATTGATGGACACGATTTGAAAGGATTGATTGAAACTTATTCGATTGCGAAAGATTTAAATAAGCCCGTTATCATACATGCTCAGACTTTAAAAGGAAAAGGGTATAAAATAGCAGAAGGGTATTATGAGCATTGGCATGGAGTTGGTCCATTTGATTTAAAAACTGGAAAACCTCTAAAAAAAAGCACAAAACCAAGCGCAACTTCTTTATTTAGCAAAGCTTTGATGGAGATAGCGAAAAAAGATGAAAAAGTGGTCGGAGTAACTGCCGCAATGCCAAGCGGAACGGGGCTTAAACCGTTAATTGAAGAGTTTGAAGATAGATTTTGGGATGTTGGGATTGCCGAGCAGCATGCGGTTACATCTATGGGACCGTTAGCAAAAGAGGGATTTAAACCTTTTGTTGCAATATATTCTACCTTTTTGCAAAGAGGATATGATCAAGTAATTCATGATATTGCTCTTATGAACGTTCCGGTTGTTTTTGCTATTGATAGAGCCGGTATTGTTGGAGAGGATGGAGAGACGCATCAAGGCGTTTTTGATATTAGTTATTTAAGAGCAATTCCAAATTTAACTCTTTTTGCTCCAAGGGATGAAAAGAGTATGAAAAGGGCTGTTGAATTTGCTTATAATTTTAAGACCCCTTGTGCATTTAGATATCCAAGAGGAAGCTTTATATTGGAAAATGAGTTTGATGATATGCCTTTTGAATTGGGAAAGGCTCAAAAATTAATAGAAAAAAGAAGTGAAATAGTTTTTATTGGATATGGCAATGGAGTTGGAAGAGCATATGAGACTTTAAAATTGTTAGATTTTGATATTTCGTTAGTTGATCTTCGTTTTGTGAAACCTCTGGATGAAAATATGTTAAAATCTTTATCAAAAAAATATAAATATTGGTTTGTTTTTAGTGATAGTGTAAAGATGGGTGGAGTAGCAAGCGCAATATTGGAATTTTTTGCAAAAGAGAAGATTAAAAATATTAATCTTTACTCCTTTGAATATGAAGATCTATTTATACCTCATGGGAAAATTTCTGATGTTGAGGAGTTTTTAGGTTTAAGACCTTATCAACTTGCAGAAAAAATCAAAGATGTGTTAAAGGATAAAAATGGGTGAAATACTTGAATTGCTAAAAGAGAAAAATTTAAAAGCGACACCTCAAAGATTAGCTATATTGAACCTTTTAAACGGCCATACCCATCCTACCATAGAAGAGATCTATGATGAGATAAAAAAGATTTTTCCTTCAATATCACTTGCTACCATTTATAAAAATATTAATACCTTAAAAGATGCCAAAATTGTAACTGAGTTAAATCCCGGTGGAAAATTAAAATATGACATAAATATAAGTCCCCATTTCCATGGAGTTTGTAAAAATTGTGGGAAAATAGTTGATTATTATGATGAAAGTTTAATGAAAGAGTGCATAAAAAATATTGAAGATAAAACTTCTCAAAAAATATTTGGGATAGATATTACTGTTTATATATTATGTGATGATTGTGCTAAAGCTTAAAGCTTTAGCACAAAATATTATAATTCGTCAGCGTGTTTAGCTAAAAACTCTGCTACCCCTTCTGGAGTTGGCTTCATAGCCTCTTTGCCTTTTTCCCAATCTGCAGGGCAAACTTCACCATATTCATTGGCAAACTCCATAGCGTCAACCATTCTTATCATCTCATCGATGTTTCTACCAAGTGGTAGGTCGTTGATTACCGCGTGTCTTACTGTTCCATCCTTATCGATTAAAAAACTACCTCTTAAAGCTACTCCAGCCTCTTCAAGCAACACATCATAATCTCTTGCTATCTGTTTAGTCAAATCGGCTACTAAAGGATATCTAACGTTTCCTATACCACCTTTGTCAACAGGTGTGTTTTTCCAAGCTAAATGGCTATATTGAGAATCTACAGAACAACCAATAACAGTTATTCCTCTTTTTTGAAACTCTTCCAATCTATGATCAAAAGCCAATAGCTCAGTTGGACAAACAAAAGTAAAATCTAACGGATAGAAAAAGAGTACCGCTCCCTTTTCTCCTATATTTTCATAAAGATTGAAATCTTCAACGATAGTGTTGTCAGGCATAACTGCTGGTGCAGTAAAATCTGGTGCTTTTTTCGTAACTAACATAGTTTTCTCCTTTGGAAAATTTTTTTCTTTTGAAAAACATTATAATTTTAACACGGTTAAACTAAATATTTTCTAATTTTAATATATTAGGTTGGAGAATGAAGAGTTTGATTATCTCTTGCTGTTTAGAGTGATATTTGTTCGAAGTCGGACTTCGAACATCTTTTAGTTCTAATCTCATCTAATCTTTGATAAACTAAAAATTGGATATAATTGCCATAAATTTTAAAAAAAGGGTAGATATGGCAAGAGAGTATCTGTTTACTTCAGAGTCTGTAACTGAAGGGCATCCAGATAAGATGGCCGACCAAATTAGCGATGCGATTTTGGATTATATTATAGAAAGAGATAAAAACGCAAGAGTCGCATGTGAAACGCTTTTAAGCAACGGTTTTTGTATAATTGCCGGTGAGCTTAAAACCACAACATATGCTCCAATGCAAGAAATTGTTAGAGAAGTAATTCGCGAGATCGGCTATACGGATGCTTTATATGGATTTGATTATAGGAGTGCCGGAGTTTTAAACGCGGTTGGTGAACAGTCTCCTGATATAAATATTGGAGTAGATAAAGAGAGTGGCGAAATAGGTGCCGGCGATCAAGGGTTAATGTTTGGATATGCATGCAAAGAGACGCCAACTTTTATGCCTCTTCCTATATATTTAGCCCATCAGCTTACATTAGGACTTGCAAAAGCCAGAAAAGAGGGAACCTTACCCTTTTTAAGACCTGATGGAAAAGCTCAAGTTACCATAAAATATGTTGATGGAAAACCAAAAGAGGTTAAAACCGTGGTTGTTTCGACCCAACATGATCCAGATGTTAGTTACAATAGATTAAAAGATGCTGTTATTGAAGAGATCATATATAACGCAATTCCAAGCGAATTAATAGCAGATGATATAGAGTATCATATAAATCCCACAGGTAGATTTGTAATTGGAGGGCCGCAAGGGGATGCGGGACTAACCGGAAGGAAAATAATAGTAGATACTTATGGTGGAAGTTGTCCTCATGGAGGTGGAGCATTTAGCGGAAAAGATCCAACAAAAGTAGATAGAAGCGGTGCATATGCCGCAAGATATGTAGCAAAAAATTTGGTTGCAAGCGGAGCATGTGACAAAGCAACGATACAAATAGCTTACGCTATAGGAGTTGTTGAACCTGTTTCTATTATGGTTGATACTCACGGCACGGCAAAAGTGGATGAGCAAAAAATAGAAAAATGCATAAAAGAGCTTTTTGATTTAACGCCAAAAGGGATAATTGAATCATTAAATCTTTTAAGGCCAATATATAAAAAAACAGCGGCATATGGCCATTTTGGGAGAGAGCTTGAAGAGTTTACCTGGGAAAAATTGGATAAAGTTGAAGAGATAAAAGAGTATTTAAAATTATGATTATATTTCAAGAAACATTTAAAATTATTTTGATATAGTTATTTTGTCGTTTTAAAACCATCAAAGGAGAAAATATGGCAGTAAAAATTACAGACATCTGTATCAACTGCGGAGCATGTATTGATGAGTGTCCAGTTGAAGCTATTGTAGATGACGAGGATAATCCAACTGGAGAAGAGATATATTATGTATATCCTGATAAGTGCGTAGAGTGTGTTGGATATCACGATACTCCAGCATGTGCTGAAGCTTGTCCGACTGAAGGTTGTATTGTTTGGGATACATGCGTAGAAGGGCTTCCTTGTAGAGAAGATGTTCCAGCAGAAGCTAGAGAAAATCATCAACCGGTAATTGAGTAAACTCTTCATTTAGGAGAAGCCTTTAGGCTTTTCCTAATTTATTCTTAAAATTTAAACTTCTTTTAGGTAATCTTACTGTAAAATTCCGCTCTAATTTATTTTAATCAGGAGAAAAAAAGATGGAAAGAACTCTTTCTATAATTAAACCAGATGCGGTAGAAAAAAATGTTATAGGCAAAATTATTGATAGGTTTGAAAGTAACGGGCTTAGAATAGCCGCAATGAAAAAGATTCAGCTAACAAAAGATGATGCTGCAAAATTTTATGAAGTTCATAAAGAGAGACCTTTTTTTAATGATTTAGTTAATTATATGATAAGTGGTCCTGTAGTAGTTATGGTTCTTGAAGGTGAAAACGCAGTAGCAAAAAATAGAGAGCTTATGGGAGCTACAAATCCAAAAGAAGCAGCACCGGGAACTATAAGAGCCGATTTTGCTGAAAGTATTGAGGCAAATGCTGTCCATGGAAGTGATAGTTTGGAAAATGCCGATAAAGAGATAAGATTTTTCTTTGCCGAAAGGGAAATATTATAAGTGAAAATAGAGTTTAAAAAGATTGGAACACAAACAAAAGAGTTTAATCTAATAAAAGATGGAGTTGAATTTAAAGGAAAATTTAAAAAAGATAAAGATTTTTTAATAGATATCGAAGGAAATATAAAAAATGAAATAAAAGTTGTTTGTGATAGATGCTCAAAAGAGTTTATGCTAAAATTAGATGAAAATATTCATATAAAAGCAAGTGAAGGTATTTTTAAAGGTCAACTTGAAGATGTTGACGTTATAGAGTTTTATGATGGCAAAATAGATTTTATTGAGATTTTAGATAGCGAGTTGGAGTCTATAAAACTTGATTATCACTTGTGTGAAAATTGTAAAAAAGAAGAAGAGTTTGAAAAAGAGTTTTAATTAAATAAAGGAGAAAATTATGGCAGTACCAAAAAGACGCGTAAGCAAAACAAGAGCAGCAAAAAGAAGAACCCATTATAAGTTGTCATTGCCAAGACCAGTAAAAGATAAAGATGGAACTTGGAAAATGCCTCACCATATTAATAAATTTACAGGTGAATATAAAAGCTAAAAATGATAACCATAGCTGTTGATGCAATGGGTGGGGACTTTGGTCCCTATCCTATTGTAGAAGGAACTATATTAGCTTTAAAAGAAAAAAAATTTAAAGCGATATTAGTTGGCGATAAAAAAAAGATATTATCTTTAATACCCAATTCTTTAAAAAATAAAATAGAGATCGTAGAAGCTTCAGATGTAATCGATATGTCCGATCCAGCTACTGATGCTTTAAAAAGAAAAGAGAGCTCTATCTATAAGGCTGTTGAGCTAGTAAGAGAAAAAAAAGCAGATGCTGTAGTTTCTGCTGGCCATAGCGGTGCAACAATGAGTCTTGCTACTTTAAGAATTGGTAGACTCAAAAAAGTAAGTAGACCTGCAATTGCTACTTTAATGCCTACATCACAAGGTAAAAAAAGCTTAGTACTTGATGTTGGGGCAAATGTTGATTGCAAACCAGAACATCTATTTGAATTTGCGATAATGGGTGAAGCGTATGCTAAAGATATATTAAAAAATAGCTCTCCCAAGGTTGGTTTATTATCAAATGGAGAAGAAGAGTCAAAAGGTAATGAACTTACAAAATCCGCATATAAAATGTTAAAAAAATTGCCATCGTTTGTTGGTAATGTTGAGGGAAATAACATTTTTGATGGAAGTGTAGATGTTGTTGTTTGTGATGGATTTACCGGTAACGTAGTTTTAAAAACTGCAGAAGGTGTTGCACAAACTATCGGAAAATTTATGAAAGATCATATAAAAAAATCTCCAATAAGAATGGCCGGTGCACTTTTAATGAAAAAAGTATTTAGATCCTTAAAAAAAGAGATCGATTATTCTGAATATGGCGGCGCTCCATTAATAGGCATAAAAGGATGCGCAATTATTAGTCATGGGAAAAGTACCCCTAAAGCCATTAAAAATGCAATCTTTCAAGCAATAAAATATGTAGAGTCTGGCGTAAATGAATCAATTGAAAAAAGATTAGAAGAAGTAATGTAAAGGATTTATTGTGTACGCAGCTTTTAGATCGGTTGGTTCTTATATTCCAAAAAATGTTTTAACTAATGAAGATTTGGAAAAAATTGTGGATACTTCGGATGAATGGATAACAAAAAGAACAGGTATAAAAACAAGATATATAGCAAACAAAGATGAATCAACAAGTGATTTGGGAGTAAAAGCTGCTAAAGTGGCTCTCAAAAGAGCTAAACTAGATGCAAATGAATTGGATATGATTATATGTGCAACAATAAGTCCAGACTATTTTTGTATGCCATCTACCGCGTGTATGATTTCTAAAAAATTGGGAATTTCCAATATACCTTCTTTTGATATAAGTGCTGCTTGTAGCGGTTTTATATACGCTTTAGCAATGGCAAAATCATTTATTGAATCAAATATGGCAAAAAATATTCTTATAGTTGGAGCTGAAAAATTAAGTGCAATTGTTGATTATTCTGATAGAACTACCTGTGTATTGTTTGGTGATGGAGCAGGTGCTGCGATTATTTCACAAACAAAAGATAAAAATGAAGCTATCTTAGATGTTAATATTTCAGCAGATGGGAAATATTATGATTATTTGATAACTCCTGGCTGCGGAACTAATATGCCATGTTCAGAAGAGACACTAAAAGAACATGCTTGCTTTATGAAAATGAAAGGAAATGAGACATTTAAAGTCGCAGTTAAGACTTTAACAAATGATGTTATTGAAATATTAAATAAAAATAATATTGATAGTAGCAAAATCGATCATTTTATTCCCCATCAAGCAAACTACAGAATATTAAATGCAGTTGCTCAAGCATTAAAACTCAAAGAGTCTCAGGTTGTAATGACAGTTTCTAAGTATGGAAATACCTCTTCAGCTTCAATCCCAATGGCAATGAATGATATATATGAAGAAGGTAGATTAAAAAAAGGGGACATGATGCTTTTGGATGCCTTTGGTGGTGGTTTTACATGGGGTAGTGCACTTGTTCCTTTTTCTCCTGCTGACTGATTAAACTTAAATTAAGCTATTTTTGTTATACTTCCATTCGCTTTTGATGGCGGCTGAGATGTTAGCTGAGTTAGCTTGACAATTTCAGTTTTATTTAGTATAATTTCAGCCCTTAAAACGGGGGAGAGATTATTTAGATGATCTTTGAAAACTAGACAAGTGAAGAGGAAATTCCTTTGAGCCAAAGGGTTTAAGGATAGACATATCTATAGAATATTTATTTTATGGAGAGTTTGATCCTGGCTCAGAGTGAACGCTGGCGGCGTGCTTAACAC
>NZ_CEXZHP010000013.1:0-17547 GCF_982775275.1 Nitrosophilus sp. | reverse complement strand
TGCCCAGATAGCTCAGTGGCAGAGCACTTCCTTGGTAAGGAAGAGGTCGGCGGTTCAATCCCGCTTCTGGGCTCCATTCATTTTAAATAAAAACTTAAGAAAAAATTTGGGTAAATTTAGATAATATTAGCCCGAATTTTAATCTAAATCAAACGGAGGAAAAGATGGCTAAAGAAAAATTTGTCAAAACCAAGCCACATGTTAACATTGGAACAATTGGTCACGTTGACCATGGTAAAACTACTTTGACAGCAGCTATAACTGCGGTTTTAGCAGAAAAAGGTTATGCGGAAAAAAGAGATTATGATCAAATAGACAACGCACCAGAAGAGAGAGAAAGAGGTATTACTATCGCTACTTCTCATGTTGAGTATGAAACTGAAAAAAGACACTATGCTCACGTTGACTGTCCAGGACACGCAGACTACGTTAAAAACATGATTACTGGTGCGGCTCAAATGGATGGAGCCATTTTAGTTGTTTCTGCTGCTGACGGTCCTATGCCACAAACAAGATAGCATATTCTTCTAGCTAGACAGGTTGGTGTTCCATATATCGTAGTTTTTCTAAACAAAGAAGATATGGTTGACGATCCTGAACTACTTGAACTTGTTGAAATGGAAGTTAGAGAGCTTTTAAATGAGTATGATTTCCCAGGTGATGATGTTCCAGTTATCGCAGGATCTGCTCTAAAAGCTTTAGAAGAAGCAAAAGAAGGAAAAATTGGACCTTGGTCTGAGAAAATTTTAAAACTTATGGAAGCGGTAGATGAGTATATCCCAACTCCTGAAAGAGATATAGATAAGCCATTCTTGATGCCAATCGAAGACGTTTTTTCAATCTCTGGAAGGGGAACAGTTGTTACAGGAAGAATTGAAAGAGGTATCGTAAAAGTTGGTGACGAAGTTGAGATAGTAGGTATTAGACCAACTCAAAAAACAACTGTTACCGGTGTTGAAATGTTTAGAAAAGAGCTTGACCAAGGTGAAGCTGGAGACAATGTTGGTGTTCTTCTAAGAGGTACTAAAAAAGAGGATGTTGAAAGAGGTATGGTTCTTTGTCAACCAGGATCAATCACTCCACACACAAAATTTGAAGCTGAAGTTTACGTATTGACAAAAGAAGAGGGTGGAAGACATACTCCATTTTTTAGCGGATATAGACCGCAATTTTATGTTAGAACAACTGACGTTACAGGAAGCGTTATCCTTCCAGAGGGAACTGAGATGGTTATGCCTGGAGATAACGTAAAAATTACTGCTGAACTAATCGCACCAATCGCTCTTGAAGAGGGAACAAGATTTGCTATCAGAGAAGGTGGTAGAACTGTTGGTGCAGGTGTTGTAACTAAAATAATCGAATAATTTTTCGGGGCTTTTGCCCCTTTAAAAAGGCAAAAAAATGAGAGAAATTATCCATTTAGCTTGTGAAAAGTGTGGAAGAAGAAATTATCATACAACGAAAAACAAAAAGACTCATCCAGAAAAGTTTCAAATTAGAAAATATTGTAAATTTTGTAGAGAACATACTATTCATAAAGAGGCAAAACTTTAAGAAGGTTGAAGGCTGAAGGTAGAAGGTTAAAGTAATTGTCTTTATCTTTCCTTCAACCTTCAATTTAAAAATAGGGCAGTAGCTCCAATGGTAGAGCGGCGGTCTCCAAAACCGCGTGTTGGGGGTTCGAGTCCCTCCTGCCCTGCCACTATAAGGATTATTGATAATGGAAAAATTTATAAAATATTTTGAAGAGGCAAAAATAGAGTTACAAAAAGTTATTTTCCCTACGAAAGATCAAGTTAAAAATGCCTATATAGCAGTATTTGTAGTGGTTTTGATAGTGTCACTATTTTTGGCTTTGATAGATATAACTATGTCTTTTTCACTTTCAAGTATTATGTAATATTAAGGAAACAGATTTATGGCACATAAATGGTATGCAATTCAGGTTTATGCCGGTAGCGAACAGGCAGTTAAAAAAGCCATTGAAACATTGGCAAAAGAGCAGCATTTAGAAGACAAAATAAAAGAGGTAATAGTCCCTACCGAAGATGTTATCGAAGTAAAAAAAGGTAAAAAAAAGATAACTCAAAGAGCTTTATATCCAGGCTATGTTTTTGCTTTGATCGATTTGGATTTGGATCTTTGGCATAAAATCCAATCAATGCCAAAAGTTGGAAGATTTATTGGTGAGTCAAAAAAACCTACCCCTTTAAGTGAAGAGGATGTTAAAGTTATTTTAGAAAAAGCTAAACAAAAAGGTGCTCCAAAACCAAAAATCTCTTTTGAACCTGGTGAAGTAGTAAGGATTATCGAAGGACCTTTTGCAAACTTTACCGGTGTTGTTGAAGAGTATGATATGGAGCATGGAAAATTAAAATTGAATGTTTCAATTTTTGGTAGAAGTACTCCGGTTGAGATTTTATATTCTCAAGTGGAAAAAATAATTTAATTAAACTGAAAGGAAAATAGATGGCTAAAAAAGTTGTTGGTGAAATAAAACTCCAAATTCCGGCCGGAAAGGCAAATCCATCGCCTCCAGTTGGACCAGCTCTTGGTCAAAGAGGCGTTAATATAATGGAATTTTGTAAAGCTTTTAACGAAAAAACTAAAGATATGATGGGCTTTACAATTCCCGTAATTATCACCGTATATGCCGATAGAAGTTTTACTTTTATAACAAAACAGCCTCCTGCAACAGATCTAATAAAAAAAGCAGCAGGTATTCAAAAAGGTAGTGATAATCCATTAAAAAATAAAGTTGGAAAAATAACTAAAGCTCAGCTTGAAGAGATTGCAAAAACTAAAATGCCTGATTTAAACACAGATGATTTGGAAGCTGCAATGAAAACAATTGCAGGTTCTTGCAGAAGTATGGGTGTTGAAATAGTAGATTAATCGATCTTAACCGCAAAGATCTAAAACAGTTGCGGTAGCAAATTTAATGCGGAGAGTAATATGGGAAAAAAACATTCAAAAAGATATCAACAGTTATTAGAAAAAATTGAAAAAGGCAAAATTTATTCTGTAGATGAAGCTTCTAGCAAGATTAAAGAATTAAAATCTGCAAAATTTGATGAAACTGTAGAACTTGCGCTTAGACTTGGAGTTGATCCAAGACACGCTGATCAGATGGTAAGAGGATCTGTAGTTCTTCCTCACGGGACAGGAAAAAAAGTAAAAGTTGCTGTATTTGCCAAAGGCATTAAAGCTGATGAAGCAAAAGAGTGCGGGGCAGATATAGTCGGAGCAGAGGATTTGGTTGAAGAGATACAAAATGGAAAAATAGATTTTGATATTGCTATTGCTACTCCTGATATGATGGGTCTTGTGGGTAAAATCGGTAGAATACTTGGCCCAAAAGGTCTCATGCCAAACCCAAAAACCGGCACGGTTACTATGGATGTATGTAAAGCAGTTAAAAACGCAAAAAGTGGACAGGTAAATTTTAGAGTCGATAAAAAAGGTAATATCCACGCGGGAATAGGAAAAGTTAGCTTTTCAAAAGAGGCTATCGAAGAGAATCTAAAAGAGTTTGTAAGAGCAATTAACAAACTAAAGCCAGCGGCCGCTAAAGGTAAATATATAAGACACGCCGCCCTTTCATTGACTATGAGTCCAGCAATCGAGTTAGATACTCAAGAGTTGATGGATATTAAATAAGTTTGAAGTTAGAAGCTTTGAACTTTATCTTAGACTGAAGATAGCGGGCATCAAATAAGACCTGCTTGAAGTCTTCTGTCGGAAAGGAGGTTAATAAATTGACTAGAGCCCAAAAAGAAG
This sequence comes from Nitrosophilus sp., assembly GCF_982775275.1. Classification (NCBI taxonomy): domain Bacteria; kingdom Pseudomonadati; phylum Campylobacterota; class Epsilonproteobacteria; order Nautiliales; family Nitratiruptoraceae; genus Nitrosophilus; species Nitrosophilus sp. The sequence goes on along the minus strand of NZ_CEXZHP010000013.1, from coordinate 13,767 downwards.
AAGTTGTTGCTAAACTCACTGAAGAGTTTAAAAATGCAGCAGCGATAATAGACTGTGATTATAAAGGGATGAGTGTATCACAGTTGGAGTCTTTTAGAAAGCTTGTGAAAGAAAAAGGGCTAAAAGTTCAAGTAGTTAAAAACACACTTGCGATGATAGCTCTTAAAAATAACGGCATAGAAGATTTCCAACTAAAAGATACAAATGTTCTTGTTTGGGGCGATGACCTTGTAGCTTTGGCAAAAACTGTTACCCAATTTGCTAAAGAGGCTCCTGAGGGATTTAAGATCAAACAAGGATTGTTTGAGGGTGAAGTTGCAGATGTAGCTAAAATCGAAGCTTATTCTAAGCTTCCAAGCAAAGAAGAGCTTCTTGGTATGCTTTTATCTGTTTGGACTGCGCCTATACGCAACCTACTTTATGTATGGAATGCGCCAAAACAAAATTTTGTTACTGTGCTTGAAAATATAAGACAACAAAAAGAAAATAGCTAAAAATAAAAATTAAGAAGGAGAGAAAAATGGCAATTACTAAAGAAGATGTAATTGAGTATATATCAAATCTATCTGTTTTAGAGTTAAGTGAACTTGTAAAAGAGTTCGAAGAGAAATTTGGAGTTAGCGCTCAACCAACTGTAGTAGCTGGTGCAGTTGCTGGTGGTGGTGAAGCAGGCGGTGCTGCAGCTGAAGAAAAAACTGAATTTGACGTAGTTTTAACAGATGCTGGTCCTAAAAAAATAAATACTATTAAAGTTGTAAGAGCTGTAACTGGTCTTGGATTGAAAGAGGCAAAAGAAGCTGCTGAAAATACTCCAACAGTTATTAAAGAGGGTGTTAGCAAAGAAGAAGCTGAAGAGATTAAAAAGCAGTTTGAAGAAGCTGGTGCAAAAGTAGAAATTAAATAATTTGCTTTTAAATAAAATTAAAAGAGAGGTTTATCCTCTCTTTAATGTTAAGTTTGATAATATATTATCTTGCTCCCTACAAAAGCCACAACGGCTAAAACTACTTTGACAGAGGTTAGTGCCTATGCTAAACAGTATTAAATCCGGAAACAGACTAAGAGTAGATTTCTCAAAAATCCCATTGGAAATCGATATTCCTCATTTGCTTCAACTTCAACAAAATAGTTACGAAAACTTTTTGATGATTGACAAAGAGGATAGAAGTGGTAGCGGTATAGAAAAAGTTTTTAGATCAATTTTCCCTATTCATGATGCTCAAAACAGACTCACTTTAGAGTATGTTGGAAGCGAAATCACTAAACCCAAATATACAATTAGAGAGTGTATGGAAAGAGGACTAACGTATAGTGTTTCATTAAAGATGAAAATACGTTTAGTTCTTTGGGAAAGGGATGAAAAAACTGGAGAGAAAATTGGTGTAAAAGATATAAAAGAGCAGTCTATTTTTGTTAGAGACATACCTTTAATGACAGATAGGACATCTTTTATAATAAACGGTGTTGAAAGAATCGTTGTAAATCAGCTTCATAGAAGTCCTGGTGTCATTTTTAAAGAGGAGGAGTCTGCAACTGCTAGCGGTAAACTTGTATATACCGCTCAAATTATACCAGATCGCGGTGCATGGCTATATTTTGAGTATGATCCAAAAGATATACTTTATGTTAGAATAAATAAAAGAAGAAAAATCCCTGCAACTATACTTTTTAGAGCGTTAGGATATAGCAAACAAGATATTTTAAAACTGTTTTATCCTATAACAAAAATTATCATAAAAGATAATAAGTTTTTTACAGAATTTAATCCTGAAGATTTTGTTGGAAGAGTATCTTACGATGTTAGAGACGAAGATGGCAATTTAATAATAGCTGCTGGTAAAAGACTCACTTCAAAAAAAGCTAAAAAACTTCTAGAAGAGGGTTTGAGATTTGTTGAATATCCTTTGGATATATTAATAGATAGATTTTTAGCTTCTCCTATAATAGATCAAAATAGCGGTGAAGTTTTATTTGATACGTTAACTCATCTTGATGAGAATAAACTTAAAAAATTGATAGATTTAAAAATTGAAGAGTTTTATATAGCAAACGATTTGGCAAGCGGCAAAGATAGATCAATAATTAACTCTTTTATTGCAGATCAAGAGAGTTTAAAACTATTAAAACAAACCGAAGGAATAGAAGACGAAAACGATTTGGCAGCAATTAGGATATACAAAGTTATGAGGCCTGGAGAGCCTGTTACAAAAGATGCCGCAAAAGCCTTTGTTCAGCAGCTGTTTTTCGATCCTGAAAGATATGATATAACCCGTGTGGGTAGAATGAAAATGAATCATAAATTAGGCATTAAAGTTCCAGAATATGTAACCGTTTTGACAAGCGAAGATATTATAAAATCGGTTCAATATCTAATAAAAGTAAAAAATGGTCAAGGGCATATTGACGATAGAGACCATTTAGGCAATAGAAGAATTAGAGCTATTGGAGAGCTTTTAGCTAACGAGCTTCATTCTGGTCTTGTAAAAATGCAAAAGGCCATAAGAGATAAAATGACAACAATTAGTGGAAACCTTGATGAACTAATGCCCCATGATCTAATAAATTCTAAAATGATTACAAATACCATTTTAGAATTTTTTGCAAGCGGTCAACTTTCACAATTTATGGACCAAACTAACCCATTAAGCGAAATAACTCATAAAAGAAGATTATCTGCTTTAGGTGAGGGAGGCTTAGTTAAAGAAAGAGCCGGATTCGAGGTAAGGGATGTTCACCCAACACATTATGGTAGAATCTGTCCAGTTGAGACGCCAGAGGGACAAAACATCGGTCTTATCAATACCCTCTCAACATACGCCAAAGTTAATGAGTTAGGATTTATTGAAGCAGCATATAAAAAGGTTGTAGATGGAAAGATAACAGATGAGATTGTTTATTTAACTGCCGCTCAAGAAGAGGGTTTGGTGATTGCCCCCGCAAACACAGAAATTATAGATGGTAACGAGATAAAATCAGACTATGTAGAAGCAAGAAAAGATGGGGAAATTATATTAGTTGAAAAAAATAGAGTAGATTTAATAGATTTAACTCCAAGAATGGTTGTGGGCGTAGCGGCCAGTCTTATTCCTTTCTTAGAGCACGATGATGCAAACAGGGCTCTAATGGGATCAAATATGCAGCGCCAAGCCGTTCCTTTGCTTAAAACAGAGGCTCCTATGGTAGGAACCGGTATGGAAAAAGTAGTTGCAAGGGATGCTTGGGAGTCTGTAAAGGCAAAAAGAAGCGGAGTAGTGGAAAAAATAGATGCAAATAGTATCTATATTTTAGGAGAAGATGAAAAAGGAGCCTATATTGATCACTACTCTTTACAAAAAAATTTAAGAACAAATCAAAACACATGTTTTAATCAAACTCCAATTGTAAAAAAAGGAGATTATGTAGAAGCTGGTCAAATTATCGCCGATGGTCCAAATATGGATAATGGCGAACTAGCTCTTGGAAAAAATATGCTTGTTGCTTTTATGCCATGGAACGGATATAACTTCGAGGACGCTATAGTTGTAAGCGAGAGAATTTTAAGAGATGATGAGTTTACTTCCGTTCATATTTACGAAAAAGAGGCAGAAGCAAGAGAATTAAAGCATGGCGTTGAAGAGATAACAAGGGATATTCCAAACGTTAAAGAGGAAGAGATAGCTCATTTGGATGAGAGCGGTATCGTAAAAATTGGAACATATGTAAAACCGGGAATGATACTGGTTGGAAAAGTTTCTCCAAAAGGGGAAGTTAAGCCGACTCCCGAAGAGAGGCTTTTAAGAGCTATTTTTGGCGAAAAAGCGGGACATGTTGTAAATAACTCTTTATATTGTCCTCCTTCTATGGAAGGGGTTGTAGTTGATGTAAAAGTTTTTACGAAAAAAGGGTATGAAAAGGATCCAAGAGCCATAAAAGCTTATGAAGAGGAAAAAGAAAAACTTGATAGAGAGCATCATGACAAGCTTTTAATGGTAGATAGAGAAGAGATGCTAAGAATCGTCTCTTTATTATCTAAAGCAAAACTTGAAAAAGATGCAAAAGTAAAGGATAAAGAGTTTAAAGCCGGTGAAATAATCCCAAAAGATGAACTTAGCTCAATAAATAGATTTGCGCTAAACTTTTTGGTCAAATCATATCCTCAAGAGATACAAGAAGAGTATAAAAGATTAAAAACATATTTCCAAAACGAAAAAAGAAAGCTAACTCAAGAGCATGAAGAAAAACTTGCCATTTTGGAAAAAGAAGATATCCTTCCAAGTGGCGTCGTAAAACTTGTAAAAGTATTCATTGCAACTAAAAGAAAATTAAAAGTTGGTGATAAAATGGCGGGGCGCCACGGAAATAAAGGTATAGTTTCTGTTATCGTTCCAGAAATTGATATGCCATATACCAAAGATGGAAAAGTCGTAGATATTGTTCTAAATCCTCTTGGGGTTCCCTCACGTATGAATATTGGACAGATTTTAGAGGTTCATTTGGGACTTATCGGTAAAAAACTTGGAGAACAGATACAAGAGATTTTTGAATCAAAAAGAGAAGATTTTATAAAAGAGCTTAGAGAAAAAATGATACAGATCGCAGATGTGGCAAAACTTATGAACGCAAAAGAGGCGATCTCTAAAATGAGCGATGAAGAGCTTATAAAATACGCAAGAGATTGGAGTAAGGGTGTTAAATTTGCCACTCCGGTATTTGAGGGTGTGACTGCTGAGGAGTTTAAAAAGCTTTATGAATTGGCCAAAATGGATATGGATGGCAAAATGGAACTTTATGATGGAAGAACGGGTGAGAAGTTTAAAGAGAGAGTAAATGTTGGATATATGTATATGTTAAAGCTACATCACCTTGTTGATGAAAAAGTTCACGCTAGAAGTACCGGACCATACTCTCTTGTTACTCAACAACCAGTAGGCGGTAAAGCCCTATTTGGAGGTCAGAGATTTGGTGAGATGGAAGTTTGGGCTCTTGAGGCTCATGGTGCCGCACATACGCTAAAAGAGATGTTAACTATCAAATCTGATGATGTTGAGGGAAGAGTAAAAGCCTATAAAGCTATTACAAAGGGCGAACCTATTCCAGAACCTGGTATTCCTGAGACTCTTTTTGTATTAACAAAAGAGTTGCAATCACTTGGAATTGATGTAGAAATTTTAGATGAGGAAAAAGAAGATGAAGAGACTGGTACCAATTGAAATAGGCGAAGAGCAAAGACCAAAGGATATTAAGGCGCTTCAGTTTAGGCTTGCGAGTCCCGAGAAAATTCTTTCTTGGTCTCATGGTGAGGTTAAAAAACCAGAAACTATAAATTATAGGACTCTAAAGCCAGAGCGCGATGGGCTTTTTTGTGCAAAAATTTTTGGTCCTATAAAAGATTATGAGTGTCTTTGTGGAAAATATAAAAAGATGCGCTATAAAGGCGTTGTATGTGAAAAATGCGGTGTTGAAGTTACATCAAGCAAAGTAAGACGCGTTAGAATGGGCCATATAGAGCTTGTTACGCCTGTCGCTCATATTTGGTATGTTAATTCTTTACCTAGTAGAATAGGAACGCTCCTTGGCGTAAAAATGAAAGATCTTGAGAGAGTTTTATATTATGAAGCATATATCGTAAAAGAGCCCGGTGAAGCCTATTATGATTTTGAAAAGAAAAATCCAGTTAAAAAATATGATGTATTAAATGAAGAGCAGTATCAGCAGTTAAAACAGCATTTTGGCGACACAGGATTTGTAGCCCAAATGGGTGGTCAGGTAATAAAAGAGCTACTTGAAGAGTTTGATTTAATCGAAGTTTTCAATCAATTAAAGCAGCAGATGAAAGAGACCACATCAGAAGCTAAAAGAAAAACGATAGTAAAAAGATTAAAAGTAATTGAGAGCTTTTTAAATAGCGGTAACAAGCCAGAATGGATGATGTTGACTGTGGTTCCGGTTTTACCTCCCGATCTTAGACCTCTAGTTGCCCTTGATGGAGGAAAATTTGCCGTTAGTGATGTAAATGATCTATATAGAAGGGTTATAAATAGAAATCAAAGATTAAAAAGGCTTATGGAGCTTGACGCGCCCGAGATTATTGTTAGAAACGAAAAAAGAATGCTTCAAGAAGCGGTTGACGCTCTCATAGATAACGGAAGAAGAGGAAACGCCGTAAAGGGTGCCAATAAAAGACCTCTAAAGAGTTTAAGCGAAATTATTAAAGGTAAGCAAGGGCGCTTTAGACAAAATCTTCTTGGAAAAAGGGTGGACTTTTCTGGACGTTCTGTTATTGTTGTGGGACCAAATCTAAGAATGGATCAGTGCGGACTACCAAAACTTATGGCATTAGAGTTATTTAAGCCGCACCTTTTAGCAAAATTGGAAGAGAAAGGTTACGCAACTACGTTAAAACAAGCGAAAAAAATGATCGATGAAAGGGCAAACGAAGTTTGGGAGTGCCTTCAAGAGATAGTTGAAGAGTATCCAGTGTTATTAAACAGGGCACCAACGCTACATAAATTATCAATCCAAGCGTTTCACCCGGTTCTAATCGATGGAAAAGCTATTCAGCTTCATCCTCTTGTGTGTGCCGCTTTTAACGCGGATTTTGACGGAGACCAGATGGCGGTTCATGTGCCTTTAAGTGAAGAGGCGATTGCCGAGTGTAAAATTTTGATGCTTAGTTCTTTAAATATTTTATTACCAGCATCTGGTAGAGCGATAGCTGTTCCGTCTCAAGATATGGTTTTAGGGCTTTATTATTTAAGCAAAGAAAGAGATGACGTAAAAGGCGCAAACAAACTTTTTGCCGATGTTAATGAGATAATGACAGCTCTTGAGAGCGGACATTTGCATATAAACGCAAAAATTAGAACAAGAGTAGACAATAGGATAATAACAACAACTGCAGGTAGAATAATAATAAAAAATATCCTGCCAGATTTTGTTCCTGTTAATTTGTGGAACAAAATCATGAAAAAAAGAAATATCGCCGATCTTGTTGATTATGTTTATAAACATGGGGGTCCTGAAATAACGGCTGAATTTTTGGATAATTTAAAAAATTTAGGTTTTAAATACGCAACATATGCAGGAATATCCATAAGTGAATATGATATAAAAGTTCCTGAGGAGAAAAAACAGCTTATTGAAGATGCAAAAAGAAAAGTTAGGGAAATCCAGCAGCAGTATCAAGCCGGTCTTTTAACAGAACAAGAAAGATACAATAAAATCATCGATATATGGACAGATACCTCAAATGCCGTTGCTGAAGCTATGATGAAACTTATTAAAAATGATAAAGATGGATTTAACTCAATCTATATGATGGCAGATTCAGGAGCTAGGGGAAGTTCTGCACAGATCCGCCAGCTTGCGGGTATGAGGGGTCTTATGGCAAAACCTGACGGCACTATTATAGAGACTCCTATTATTTCTAACTTTAAAGAGGGGTTAAACGTTTTAGAATATTTTATTTCAACCCACGGTGCAAGAAAAGGGTTGGCAGATACAGCACTTAAAACGGCAAACGCAGGATACTTGACAAGAAAACTTGTAGATGTTGCTCAAAACGTAAAAGTTACTATGGAAGATTGTGGAACACATGAGGGGATTGAAGTTACCGACATTTCAATCGGTAATGAGATGATAGAACCTCTTGAAGATAGAATTCACGGCAGAGTTTTAGCAGAAGATGTTATAGATCCTATAACTAACGAAATACTTTTTAGTGAAGGGACTTTGATCGATGAAGAGAAAGCCAGAGCTATAAAAGAGGCTGGAATAAAATCTGTAGTTATAAGAACTCCTATCACTTGTAAGGCTCCTAAAGGAGTGTGTGCAAAATGTTACGGTCTTAATATGGCCGAAGGTAAACTTGTAAAACCGGGGGAAGCTGTTGGTATAATCGCGGCTCAATCAATCGGTGAGCCTGGAACCCAGCTAACACTTAGAACTTTCCATATTGGTGGAACCGCAAGTAGAACCGCCGAAGAGAGACAAGTAGTCGCTGGTAAAGAGGGATTTATAAGATATTATAATTTAAAAACCTATAAAAATAGAGATGGAAAACTTATTGTAGCAAACAGAAGAAACGCCGCAGTTTTATTGGTTGAGCCAAAAATAAAAGCTTTGCATGACGGAGAACTTGAGATAAAAACGGTTCATGATGAGATAATAATCACTCTATCAAATAAAAAAGAAAAAATCAGATACGCCCTAAGAAAATCTGATGTGGCAAAACCAAATGAGTTAGCTGGCGTTAGCGGTAAAATAGAAGGAAAACTATATATTCCGTTTAAAGATAAAGATAGCGTTAAAGAGGGTGATTCAATCGTTGAAATTATAAAAGAGGGTTGGAATATTCCAAACAGAATCCCATATGCTGCGGAACTTAAAGTTGAAGACGGAGCACCGGTTACTCAAAAAATCGTCGCACGCGCAAAGGGAGCTGTAAAATATTTCTTGTTAAAAGGCGACTATTTAGAGAGATATGAAAATGTTAAAAAAGGCCAAAAAGTTGATGAAAAAGGACTTTTTGCCGTAATTGCCGATGATGAGGGAAGAGAAGCCATAAGGCACTATATAGCAAGGGGATCGATTATAGAAGTGGGAGATAATGAAAGTGTAGATAAAGATACGTTACTTGCCGTGCCGGCAAAAAGCGATAAAACTATTATTGCCGAATGGGATCCATACTCAATTCCAACTATCGCAGAAGCCAGAGGTGTAGTTACTTTAGAAGATGTAATACCTGGCGTAACCGCGGTTGAGATGGTGGATGAGATAACAGGCGAGAGTAGAATGACGATAAATGAGTATATTCCGCCTGAATATAAACCAAAAATTATACTTGCTGCAAAAGATAGCGATGAGATATATACATATCCGTTAGATCCAAAAACGGCAATATATGTTCAAAATGGACAAGAGGTAGAACTTGCGGATATTTTAGCCAAAACTCCAAAAGCGGTTGCAAAATCAAGAGACATTACGGGAGGTCTTCCTAGAGTTAGCGAACTTTTTGAGGCAAGACGTCCAAAAGATCCAGCCGTAGTAGCGGAGATTGATGGGTTTGTGAGTTTTGGAAAGCCTGTTAGAGGAAAACAAAGAATAATCATTTCATCTGAAACCGGTCAAAAAGCAGAATATTTAATAGACAAAAATAGGCAGATCCTTGTTCATGACGGTGAGTATGTTCATGCTGGAGAGGTATTGACTGATGGAACTGTATCAAGTCACGATATATTGAGGATTCTTGGGGAAAAAGCGCTTCAATATTATATGGTTAGCGAAATACAGCAAGTATATAGAAGACAGGGAGTTAATATTAGCGATAAACATATTGAGATCATAATATCTCAAATGCTAAGACAGGTAAAAATTGTAGAGAGCGGAGATACAAAATTTATCGCTGGTGATTTGGTAAGTAAAAGACAGTTTATGGAAGAGAACGAAAAGATTTTAAGGCTAGGAGGAGAGCCGGCGATCGCAGAGCCAGTGCTTGTTGGTATAACAAGAGCCGCGGTTAGCTCAGATTCGGTAATTAGTGCTGCATCTTTCCAAGATACTACAAAAGTATTAACCGAAGCTAGCATTTCAGCAAAAATAGATAAGCTTGAAGATTTAAAAGAAAATGTAATTATCGGTAGATTAATACCTGTTGGCACCGGTATGTATAGAGAGAAAAAAATAGACCTAATAAAAGAGGATTAAATATTTGAAGCCGGGCTTTTTAGACCCGGCAAAAATTAAACAAAATTTAAATTAAGTTAAATTTCAGTTTTATTTTAGTATTATTAGCCACTAAAAAATGCCATTGCATTAAGATTTTAAGAATCAAAGAAAGGAAAGAAAGTGCCTACAATCAATCAGTTGGTAAGAAAAGAGAGAAAAAAGGTTATCAAAAAATCTAAATCTCCGGCGTTGGTTAAATGTCCGCAAAGAAGGGGAGTTTGCACAAGAGTTTATACTACTACGCCTAAAAAGCCAAACTCTGCATTAAGAAAAGTTGCAAAAGTAAGACTAACTTCTGGATATGAGGTTATTAGTTATATTCCAGGCGAAGGTCACAACCTTCAAGAGCACTCTATTGTTCTTGTAAGAGGCGGTAGGGTAAAAGACTTACCGGGTGTTAAGTATCATATAGTTAGGGGTGCATTGGATACAGCCGGTGTTGCAAACAGAAAGAAATCAAGATCTAAATACGGAACTAAAAAGCCAAAATCTTAATATTAATTTAGTCATTGGTCCTTAGTCGTTAGTAATACTAAAGATTAAAGACTCACTGACTAGCCACAAGCAAGTTTTGCTTGAGTAAATTGATGCTTATGCATCTAAAAAAAAATTGAAGGGAGCTAAAAGTGAGAAGAAGAAGAGCGCCGATCAGAGAGGTATTACCTGATCCAATATATAATAGTAAAGTTGTTACAAAATTTATCAACAAATTGATGTGGGACGGAAAAAAGAGTGTTGCCGAAAAGATTTTTTACAACGCTTTAAAAATTATTGATGAAAAAGGCGAAAAAAAAGGAATAGAAGTTTTTAACGAGGCAATAGAAAATGTTAAGCCATTGCTTGAAGTAAAAAGTAGACGTGTTGGTGGTGCAACATACCAGGTTCCTGTTGAGGTTAGACCTGTAAGGCAGCAATCTTTGGCTATTAGATGGCTTGTAGATGCAGCTAGAAATAGAAACGAAAGAACTATGGCCCAAAGATTGGCAAACGAGTTAATGGATGCCGCAAACAAAAGAGGAGCGGCCTTTAAGAAGAAAGAAGATACTTATAAAATGGCTGAAGCTAACAAAGCGTTTGCACACTACAGATGGTAAAATCAAAAAAATTTTTGAATTTAGGAAAAAAATTTTTAAACTTCAAGAAAGCAGGGTTTTTCCTGCCTTCTAAAACCTTCCAAAACTTAAAATTCAAAGGATAAAAAATGGCAAAAAGAACTCCAATAGAAAAAATTAGAAATATTGGAATTGCAGCACATATTGATGCTGGAAAAACTACAACTACAGAGAGAATTCTTTTTTATACAGGAATTTCTCACAAAATTGGTGAAGTGCACGAGGGTGCAGCAACGATGGACTGGATGGAACAGGAAAAAGAAAGAGGTATTACTATTACTTCTGCTGCAACGACTTGCTTTTGGAAAGATCATCAAATAAATATTATCGATACTCCAGGACACGTTGATTTTACTATCGAAGTTGAAAGATCTATGAGGGTACTTGATGGTGCAGTTGCCGTTTTTTGTGCCGTTGGCGGTGTTCAGCCTCAATCAGAGACTGTTTGGAGACAGGCAAATAAATATCATGTTCCAAGAATAGTCTTTGTTAATAAAATGGATAGAATCGGAGCGGACTTTTTTAATGTTGAAAATCAAATTAGAGATAGATTAAAAGCAAATCCGGTGCCAATTCAGATTCCAATTGGCTCAGAAGATAATTTTAGAGGCGTTGTTGATCTTGTTGAGATGAGAGGAATCGTTTGGGACGATGAAACGATGGGGGCAAAATATGAGGTGATTGATATTCCGCAAGAACTTATGGATCAGGCTCAAGAATATAGAGAAAAACTGATTGAAGCGGTTGCTGAGACCGATGATGAATTGATGGAAAAATATTTAAGCGGAGAGGAGTTAAGCGTTGAGGAGATTAAAAAAGGTATAAAAACGGGAACGCTTGATATGAGTATAACTCCAATGCTTTGTGGAAGTGCTTTTAAAAATAAAGGGGTTCAAACACTGCTTGATGCGGTTGTTGACTTTTTACCTGCCCCTACAGAAGTTGACTGGATAAAAGGCATTGATCCAAAAACTGGAGAAGAGATTGCCGTTGAATCTACAGTTGATGGACCTTTTGCAGCGCTTGCTTTTAAAATCATGACCGATCCTTTTGTTGGCCAGCTCTCATTTATTAGAGTTTATAGAGGAAAAATAGATAGCGGAAGTTATGTGTTAAACTCTACAAAAGAGAAAAAAGAGAGAGTTGGAAGACTTTTAAAAATGCACGCTAATAAAAGAGAGGAAGTTAAAGAGCTTCCAGCTGGCGAAATTGGTGCAGTTGTTGGATTGAAATATACGCTAACAGGTGATACTTTATGTGATGAAAAATCACCTATAATACTTGAAAAAATGGAATTTCCTGAGCCTGTTATAAGTGTTGCTGTTGAGCCAAAAACAAAAGCGGACCAAGAAAAAATGAGTGTCGCTTTATCTAAACTTGCTGAAGAGGATCCAAGCTTTAGAGTCCACACAGACGAGGAGACTGGACAGACGATAATTTCTGGGATGGGAGAGCTGCATCTTGAAATAATTGTTGATAGAATGAAAAGAGAGTTTAAAGTTGAAGCTGAAGTTGGTGCGCCTCAAGTTGCATATAGAGAGACCATAAGAAGTGCAGTTGATCAAGAGTATAAATATGCAAAACAGTCTGGTGGACGTGGTCAGTATGGTCATGTATTTATAAAACTCGAACCTCAAGAGCCAGGAAAAGGTTATGAGTTTGTTAACCAAATCACGGGGGGAGTTATTCCAAAAGAGTATATTCCAGCAGTTGATAAAGGTATACAAGAAGCTATGCAAAACGGTGTAGTGGCCGGATATCCTGTAGTTGATGTTAAAGCTACCCTTTATGATGGAAGCTATCATGAGGTTGACTCAAGTGAAATGGCTTTTAAAATAGCGGGATCTATGGCTTTTAAAGAGGCGGCTAAAAAAGCAAATCCTGTTTTATTAGAGCCTATTATGAAAGTTGAGATCGAAGTTCCTGAAGAGTATATGGGGGATGTTATAGGTGATATTAACAGAAGAAGAGGACAAGTATCTTCTATGGAAGATAGAGCAGGAAACAAAATAGTTACCGCAATGGTTCCTCTTGCTGAAATGTTTGGATACTCAACTGATCTTAGATCTTTTACTCAAGGTAGAGGAACATATTCTATGGAATTTGATCATTATGAAGAGGTTCCAAGAAACGTCGCAGAAGAGATTATCAAAAAAAGACACGGTTAATTTAGTTTATAATTGATGGTGGATGGTTGATGGGTTATTCCTATCAACCACCCAACCATTTTGCAATCTTAAATAATGATTCTTCTAAAAACTTCCAACTAAAAAATTTTAATTTCAAACTTCAAAAAAAACGTCCCGGTAGCTCAGCAGGATAGAGCATCGGATTCCTAATCCGAAGGCCGGAGGTTCGAATCCTCTCCGGGACACCATTATGGTTTATATATAGAAAAATAGATTGGATTGTTTTTAAATTTTAAAAATACTAGATACTTTTTCTTATCATATGAATTTGATATATGAAAATATGAACAGTTTTGATTTAGTGATAATAGATTAATTTTATAAATATCTTCATAATTAATTGGTAATTTCATATTTATAGACGACTCAATTCTGCATAAAGTGTTATTTTTTTTTGATACGAACCATATAACATACGGATAATCAATATTATAAATTGTATTTTGTGTATTTAGATATAAAATCGCGAAATCTTTGCTATTTTTTATATCGATCTTTTTTGAAAGCAATATATCATAATATAACAAGTTAACAATTTTATTTTCTTTATATAAATAATTTTCATTTTTTATAAAAATATTTTTATTAATATTTAGATTTGATAAAGATTGAGATATAAACAAAATAGCCAATGAGAGTAAAAAAATCGAAATTATCAATTCAATTAATGTAAAAGCTTTTTTCATCGCGTCGTAATTAAATAAAAATTTTCATTAGAGCTTTTAGATTTTATTGAAATTTCTGAAATTAAAAAATTTATA